>CAHJXG010000111.1 GCA_903644035.1 Rhodospirillales bacterium | reverse complement strand
GCTCGACGGCGTGGCGCGGCGGGACGTGGTGCAGGCCGGCATCGACGCGCTGCGCGCCGTGTGGCACCGGGGCGCCGTGGACGCGGACGGCAAGACCGGGGACGGCGCCGGCATCCACATCGAGATCCCCCAGGACTTCTTCGCGGACGCCGTGCGGCGCAGCGGGCACAAGGAGCCGCCGGGCCGCATGGCGGTGGGCATGGTGTTCCTGCCCAAGACCGACCTCAGCGCGCAGGAACGCTGCCGGCAGATCGTCGAGACCGAGATCCTGGCGCTCGGCTACGGCATCTTCGGCTGGCGGCAGGTGCCGATCCACGCGGACTGCATCGGCGAGAAGGCCAACGCGACCCGGCCGGAGATCGAGCAGATCATGATCCGCGGGCGCCCCGGCCTCGACGACGCGGCGTTCGAGCGCGACCTCTATGTCATCCGGCGCAAGATCGAGAAGCAGGCGATCCTGGCGCAGATCTCCGAACTGTATATCTGCAGCCTGTCCTGCCGCTCCATCATCTACAAGGGGATGTTCCTGGCGGAGAGCCTGGCGGACTTCTACCCGGACCTCACCGACGCACGCTTCGTCAGCCGCTTCGCGATCTACCACCAGCGCTACTCCACCAACACCTTCCCGACCTGGAAGCTGGCGCAGCCGTTCCGGATGCTGGCGCATAACGGCGAGATCAACACCGTCCACGGCAACATCAACTGGATGAAGTCGCACGAGACCCGGCTCGCGGCCGGCCCGCTCGAGGGCTTCATCGACGACGTGAAGCCGGTGGTCCAGGCCAGCGGGTCCGACACCGCGACGCTCGACAACGTGTTCGAGCTGATGGTGCGCGCCGGGCGCGACGCGCCGATGACCAAGGCGCTGTTGATCCCGGCGAGCGTCGGGCAGGACGCGACGATGCCCGCGGCGCATCGCGACATGTTCCTGTACTGCAACGCCGTCATGGAGCCGTGGGACGGCCCGGCCGCCATCACCGCGACCGACGGGCGCTGGGTGATCGCGGGCCTCGACCGCAACGGCCTGCGCCCGCTCCGCTACACCGTCACCGACAGCAAGCTGCTGGTGGTCGGCAGCGAGACCGGCATGGTGAAGTTCCAGGAGAGCGAGATCGTCGCCAAGGGCCGGGTGGGGCCGGGCCAGACCATCGGCGTCGACCTGGAGACGGCGCGGTTCTACCTCGATGACGAGTTGAAGGACCTGCTCGCGGCGCGCCAGCCGTTCGGCGACTGGGTGCGCGGCATCACCAGGATCGACCGCATCATCAAGACCGACGCGCCGGAGGCGGTGCAGTACGCGCCCGACGACCTGCGGCGGCGGCAGCTCGCGGTGGGCACGACGCTCGAGGAGCTGGAGATGATCCTGCACCCCATGGTGGAGGACAGCGCCGAGGCCATCGGCAGCATGGGCGACGACACGCCCATCGCCGTCTTGAGCGAGCGTTACCGCGGCCTGCACCACTACTTCCGCCAGGGGTTCAGCCAGGTCACCAACCCGCCCATCGACAGCCTGCGGGAAAGCCGGGTGATGACGCTGAAGACCCGGCTCGGCAACCTCGGCAACGTGCTCGACGAGGACAGCAGCCAGTGCGACCTGTTGCAGCTTGAAAGCCCCGTGCTGAGCAACGCCGAGTTCCTGGCGATGACGGCGCGGATGGGGGAGGCGGCGTGCCGGGTCGACTGCACCTTCCCGGTGGCGGAGGGGGAGCCGGGCCTGCGCGCCGGCCTCGACCGCATCCGGCGGGAGGCGGAGGAGGCGGTGCGCGCCGGCTGCGCCCACGTCGTGCTGACCGACGAGGCGCAGGACGAGCACCGGGCGCCGATGCCGATGATCCTGGCCGCGGGCGCCGTGCACACGCACCTGGTGCGGCAGTCGCTGCGGACGTTCACCAGCCTCAACGTGCGCAGCGCCGAGTGCATGGACACCCATTACTTCGCCGTGCTGATCGGGGTGGGGGCCACGACGGTCAACGCCTACCTGGCGCAGGAGGGGATCGCCGACCGGCACCGGCGCGGGCTGTTCGGGCCGATGAGCCTCAAGGAGGCGGTGGGGCGCTACAAGAAGGCCGTGGACAAGGGCCTGCTGAAGATCATGTCGAAGATGGGCATCTCGGTGGTCAGCTCCTACCGCGGCGGCTACAACTTCGAGGCCATCGGGCTGTCGCGCGCCCTGGTGGGCGAGTTCTTCCCCGGCATGCAGTCGCGCATCTCCGGCATCGGCCTCACCGGCATCGCGCGCAAGGTGCTGGGGCTGCACGAGGCCGCCTGGGGCGGCGAGGCGGCGACGCTGCCGGTGGGCGGCGTCTACAAGCTGCGGCGCCGCGGCGAGGTGCACGCCTTCGACGGCGGTCTGATCCACACGCTGCAGACCGCGGTGGCGACCGACAGCTTCGAGACCTATCGCCGCTACGCCGACGGGGTGCGGCGGCAGAAGCCGGTGGCGCTGCGCGACCTGCTCGACTTCCGCACCGACAAGGTCACGCCGATCTCGGTCGACGACGTCGAGAGCATCACCGAGATCAGGAAGCGCCTGGTGGCGCCGGGCATCTCCTTGGGCGCCTTGAGCCCGGAGGCGCACGAGACGCTGAGCATCGCCATGAACCGCATCGGCGCGCGGAGCGACAGCGGCGAGGGCGGCGAGGACCCGGCGCGCGCGACCCCGCGCCCGAACGGCGACAACGCGTCGTCCGCGATCAAGCAGGTGGGGTCCGGGCGGTTCGGGGTCACGGCGGAGTACCTGAACGCCTGCCGCGAGATCGAGATCAAGATGGCCCAGGGCGCCAAGCCCGGGGAGGGCGGGCAGCTGCCGGGCTTCAAGGTGTCGCCGCTGATCGCGAAGCTCCGGCACTCGACGCCGGGGGTCACGCTGATCAGCCCGCCGCCGCACCACGACATCTACTCGATCGAGGACCTGGCGCAGCTCATCTACGACCTCAAGCAGATCAACCCGGACGCCGGCGTCTGCGTGAAGCTGGTGTCGCGCAGCGGCATCGGCACCATCGCGGCCGGCGTCGCCAAGGCGAAGGCGGACACGATCCTGATCAGCGGCCACAGCGGCGGCACCGGGGCCAGCCCGCAGACCTCGGTGAAGTACGCCGGGCTTCCCTGGGAGATGGGGCTGTCGGAGGCGCACCAGGTGCTGACGCTCAACCGCCTGCGCCACCGGGTGCGGCTGCGGACCGACGGCGGCATCAAGACCGGGCGCGACGTGGTGATCGCCGCCATGCTGGGGGCGGAGGAGTTCGGCATCGGCACCACGAGCCTCGTCGCCATGGGCTGCATCATGGTGCGGCAGTGCCACAGCAACACCTGTCCCGTGGGCGTCTGCACCCAGGACGACACGCTGCGCCAGAAGTTCGACGGCAGCCCGGAGAAGGTGATCAACCTGTTCTCCTTCATCGCGGAGGACGTGCGGGGGATCCTCGCGTCGCTCGGGGTCAGGCGGCTGACCGACGTGATCGGGCGGACGGACCTGCTGCAGCAGGTGAGCCGGGGGTCCGACCTGCTCGACGACCTCGACCTCAACCCGCTGCTCGCCCAGGCCGATCCGGGGTCGCACGCGCGCTACTGCACCCAGGTCGGGCGGACGGAGGTGCCGGAGACGCTGGACGCGCAGATGATCGAGGATGCGGCGGCGCTGTTCGAGCGGGGCGAGAAGATGCAGCTCCAGTACAACATCCGCAACACGCACCGCGCCATCGGCACCAAGCTGTCGTCGCGCATCACCCGGCAGTACGGGATGTCGGTCCTGCAGCCCGGCCACATCACCGTGCGGCTGCGCGGCACGGCCGGGCAGTCGCTGGGGGCGTTCGGGGTGCAGGGGCTGAAGCTGGAGGTGCTGGGCGACGCCAACGACTACGTGGGCAAGGGCCTGTCGGGCGCCACCATCGTGGTGCGCCCGGCGCCGAGCAGCACCTTGGTCAGCCAGGCCAACACCATCATCGGCAACACCGTGCTGTACGGCGCGACCGCGGGCGAGCTGTTCGCCGCCGGCCAGGCCGGGGAGCGGTTCGCGGTGCGCAACAGCGGGGCGGTGGCCGTCGTCGAGGGCTGTGGCAGCAACGGGTGCGAGTACATGACCGGGGGCACGGTGGTGGTGCTGGGCGCGGTCGGCGACAACTTCGGCGCCGGGTTCACCGGGGGGATGGCGTTCGTCTACGACCCCGAAGACCTGTTCGAGAAGCGGGTGAACCCGGACACGCTCACCTGGCAGCGGGTGGGGTCGGCGCATTGGGACGCGGCGCTGCGCGACCTCGTGGCCCGGCACGCGAAGGAGACGCACAGCCGCTACGCCGCGATGCTGCTGCTGAACTGGCCGCAGACGCTGGAGCGGTTCTGGCAGGTGGTGCCGAAGGAGTATGTGAAGTACCTGGAGGCGCCGCTGTCGGATGTGGCGGAGCCGCTGCGGGCGTAGGGTTGGGGCCTGAGCTTGGCCCCCAACCCGGTTCCGAAGCCCTGGCCGTTGGAGAACAGGGGGATCGGCACGAGCGAGGCCGAAACCGATAAGCCTGACGAGGTCACCGCAGCAATCCAAGCGGCGAAAGAGTTTCTCCTCAAGGCGTTCCGGGGGAAGACGTCGAGAATTTCGGCTTGGAGGAGCTGAGGCGGAACGAGCACGACCGTACTTGGGAGTTCACTCTTGGGTCAATCGCCGGTGGAACTCTCCTCCGGCCAACAATAACTTTCTTGCAATGGCCGCGGCCGCGGCGGCTACCCGCCCTTAGCCGGGCTTGGTGTAATACCTCCAGACGCGCCGCGACCCGCGTCGCCAGCATGTCAAGCAGTGTGACCGTCGCGCCGTGGCCGAAGTGCAGTACCGCGTCGCCGTCCGGGCTAGGCGTCGCGGAGACGGCGAGGGCCGGCGCGGTGTCACGACGGGCGGTCGCCAGGGCCAGAGGGGGCGGCCATGTGGAACTGCACGATGTCCTGCCCGGCTCGGAAATCGGCGATGACGAGGTGGCGGTTGGCCTCGATGGAGAACGCGAAGATGTCCCGCCCGGCGCCGCCGTCCAGGAACTGCGGCGACCCGCGGCGTGCGCTGACCCCTATGGCGGGTAACGACTTGCCCAGCATCACTCCGCTCATATCGCACCCTCCGCTATCTTCCGCAGGAGGTGTACGCTGATGACTTTCTGAGAGTTCTTTCCCGCCTTGCCCGCTTGCTCCCAAGCGGGTGCGCCCGACCCGTCATAAACAATTTCGGCCTCCTCCGCTGACACGATCTGGAGCACCACGAGCCTGTCGCACGTGGAATAGAGCGCCACTTTCTTCCCGGCAGTTATTTTGATCTGCACGTCACGACCGTCAGCATCGCGGGCATCGTGCCCGGGGCAACCAGGCTTGTGCAGCGTCAGTTCCAGCGCTTCGGCTGCGACGACCTCGCCAATCAACCCGACGAGATGACCATCCGGCGTGAACGGACGCCCCGGATACCGCGCCGAGAGTGTGGCAGCGGCTCGGTAAATGGCGGCGACCTCCACGGGCAGTCCTACCCATACCCGTTTGACCATCCGCTTGAGCTTTAAAGGCTCGATATCGTCAGAGTCGCCGGCGAACCGATTGCTGCTCATTTCGCAACTCCCGCGGTCGCCGTTTACATCCGGGCGCCGTCATGTGGGTGACCAGCGCCTCGTCCAGCAGGTCCAGCTCACGAGTGGTTTGTGCACGCCCCGGTCGGTACGATGTAACAACAAAACACTTCTGGTCAACCCGTAGCAAGGCGCGCGCCAGGCCAGCGACAAATCCCAGCGCGCCCGCCGCTCCGCTCATCCTGAAGACCGCCGCCGGTTGGCGCCTGCCGCACAGGGTGCGATACTCGGCCATGCGCGTCCTCCATCACCTGCCGCTGTCCCCGTTCTCCCGCAAGGTCCGCCTCGTGCTGACCGAGAAGCGCCTGCCGTTCGAGCTGCAACTGGAGAAGGTGTGGGAGCGGTCGCCCGGCTACATCGCCCTCAACCCGGCCAACACGGTGCCGACGCTCGTTGAGGA
>CAHJXG010000110.1 GCA_903644035.1 Rhodospirillales bacterium | reverse complement strand
CATCTCAGAGAATCTCCGCCGCCATTATAATCCGTGGCTGGGCCGGGCGATCGTGCTGCTCCTGTTGGTCGCCAACGTGATCAACCTTGGGGCCGATCTCGGGGCGATGGGCGCCGCCTTGCGCCTGCTGCTCGGCGGCAGCGACCGCCTTTACACCGTGGGCTTCGGCATCCTGTGCGTCGTGGCGGAGGTCTTCATCAGCTACGCCGTGTATTCGGGGGCGCTGAAGTGGCTGACCTTGTCGCTGTTCAGCTACGTCGCCGTCGTCCTCGCCGTGCATATTCCTTGGCGCGACGCTGTCCTGGCCACGGTCGTCCCGCACTTGACGCTTGGACACGAGGCGGCGATGGCGCTTGTGGCCGTGCTTGGCACGACGATCAGCCCCTATCTGTTCTTCTGGCAGTCCGCGATGGAGGTGGAGGACCGCAAGCGCCGCAAGGAAGCGCCGCTCTGCCTCACGCCGCGATCCGCCGGGCCGGAGTTCGCCCGCATCCGGACGGACACGGTGGTCGGGATGGGGGTCTCCAACCTGATCGCGATCTGCATCATCTACGCGACCGCCGCGACGCTGCACGCGGCCGGCATCACCATGATCGAGACCTCGTCCCAGGCCGCCGAGGCGTTGCGTCCAATCGCTGGAGACATGACGTTCGTCATCTTCGCGGCCGGAATCGTCGGCACCGGGCTTCTCGCCGTCCCGGTGCTGGCCGGTTCCGCCGCTTACGCCTTGGCAGAAGCTTTCAAGTGGCGCGAAGGCCTCGATATGCGCCTGTTCCAGGCCAAGTCGTTCTATGCGACGATTGCTGTTGCCACCATGGCCGGCGTCGGGCTGAACTTCATGCCGCTCGACCCCGTCCGGGCGCTCTATTGGAGCGCCGTCGTGAACGGCGTCCTGGCCGCTCCGGTGATGGCCGTCCTGATGCTGATTGCCGGCAACGGCCGCATCATGGGGCGTCTGACCGCGTCGCGCGCCATGCTGACCGGAGGTTGGGTCGCGACAGCCCTCATGGTGGCCGCCAGCATCGGCTTCTTCGTGCTGTAAGGGTCAGGCAGTGACCAGGGCGTGGGTGTGGCGGGCGATCACGGCCTCCTCATCGGTCGGCACGATCCACACCTCGATGGGACTTGCGTCGGCGCTGATCCGCCCGTGGCCGGCCTTGTTGGCGGCCGGGTCGGGCACGACGCCCAGCCAGGCAAGGCGGCGGCAGACCTCGGCGCGCAAAGCGGCGTCGTGCTCGCCGATGCCGGCGGTGAACACCAGCCCGTCCAGGCCGCCGAGGGCCGCCGCCAACCGTCCTGTCTCCCCAGCAATGCGATAGGTGAACAGCTCGACGGCCTCCCGCGCTTCCGGCCTGGCGGTAGCCGCCAGCTTGCGTATGTCGCCGCTGATGCCGGACACGCCGAGCAGGCCCGACTGGTGGTAGAGCAGGTCCTCGACGGCCTTGGCCGTCATGCCGCGCGACTGCATGAGATACAGGACGGCTCCGGCATCCAGGCCGCCAGGCCGCGTGCTCATGACCAGCCCGTCGAGGGTGGAGAAACCCATCGTCGTCTCGACGCTGCGCCCGTCGCGCATGGCACAAAGACTGGCCCCGCTGCCAAGATGGGCGACGATGACCCGGCCTCGGGCCAGCGCGGGCGCAACCTGGCGCAGTTGGCCGGCGATGAACTCGTAGGACAGGCCGTGGAAGCCGTAGCGGCGCATCTCCGCGTCGCCCAGCGCACGGGGCAGCGCCAGGCGGGTCGCCACCGCGGGCATGGTGCGGTGGAAAGCCGTGTCGAAGCAGCCGACCTGCGGCAGCGCCGGCTGCGTCCGGGCCACGGCGCGGATGGCCGCAAGGTTGTGCGGCTGGTGCAGGGGCGCCAGCGGAACCAAGGCGTCCAGCTCAGCCAGGACGGTCTCGTCGATGCGGACCGGGTCCAAGAAGCGTCGGCCACCATGAACAATCCGATGCCCCACGGCGCCGATGGCATCGCCGTCCAGTCGCGCATTCAGCCATTGCAGCAGCGTGTCCAGCCCGGCTTCGTAGGACCTGCCGGCCAGGTCCGGCGGGTCAAGCCGCCGCATGCGCGGCGCAGTGAGGGACACATGGGGCGCGTGCCCCACCTCCTCGACCACGCCGCGGAGGATCATCTCGTCGGCCCCCTTGTACAGCGCGAACTTCAGGCTGCTCGACCCGGCGTTCAACGTGAGGATCACCGGTGCCATGGCGCCGCGCGCGGCCTCAGGAGGGCCAGCGCCAGTCGCGCACCTCGGGCATGTCCACGCCGTGAGCCCTCGTGTAGCGCGTGTGCTCGACGAGCTTGTCCCGGATGGCCTGCTGCGCGTAGGCCGCCGATGCGCGCAAGGACGGCACCCGGTCGATCACGTCCGACATCAGGTGGAACCGGTCCAGGCGGTTCAGCACCACCATGTCGAACGGCGTCGTGGTCGTGCCCTCGTCCATGAAGCCGTGCACGTGGAAGCGGGCGTGGTTGGCGCGGTTGTAGATCAGGCGATGGATCAGCGCCGGGTAGCCGTGGAACGCGAAGATGACCGGCTTGTCCGTGGTGAACAGCGCGTCGAACTCCGCGTCCGACAGGCCATGCGGATGGTCCACCTTCGGCTGCAGCGTCATCAGGTCCACCACGTTGACTACCCGCACCCGCAGCTCCGGCAATTGCTTGCGGAGCAGGTCCACGGCGGCCAGGCATTCCAGCGTCGGCACGTCGCCGGCGCAGGCCATCACCACGTCGGGCTCGCTGCCCGCGTCGTTGCTGGCCCAGTCCCAAATGCCGAGGCCCGCCTCGCAATGCTTGATGGCCGCGTCCATGCCCAGCCATTGCGGCTCGGGCTGCTTGCCGGCGACGATGACGTTGATGCGGTCCCAACTCCGCAGGCAATGGTCGGTGACCCAGAGCAGCGTGTTGGCGTCAGGCGGCAGGTAGATACGGGCGATGTCGGCCTTCTTGTTGGCCACATGGTCCATGAAGCCTGGGTCCTGGTGACTCGATCCGTTATGGTCCTGCCGCCAGACATGCGAGGTGAGCAGGTAGTTCAGCGAGGCGACAGGCCGCCGCCAGGCGATGCCGCGCGCGCTCTTCAGCCATTTGGCATGCTGGTTCACCATCGAGTCCACGAGGTGAATGAACGCCTCGTAGCAGGAGAACAGGCCGTGGCGCCCGGTCAGCAGGTAGCCTTCCAGCCAGCCCTGGCAGGTATGCTCGCTGAGGATCTCCATGACCCGGCCGTCGGGGCTGAGATGCTCGTCATCGTCCGCCACCGTCGCGGCGTTCCAGGTCCGGCCCGTCGCCTCCAGCAGCGACTGCAGCCGGTTGGACGCGGTCTCGTCCGGCCCGACCACGC
>CAHJXG010000109.1 GCA_903644035.1 Rhodospirillales bacterium | reverse complement strand
CGGCCAGCCCATCGCCTATCCCGTCGCGGTTGGCGCCTTGGCCGCGGCGCACGGTGTGGCCGTGGAACCGGCGGCGCTGGCCTTCCTGCACGGCTTCGCCGCCAACCTGGTCAGCGCGGCGGTGCGGCTGGTGCCGCTGGGCCAGACCGCCGGGCTGCGCGTGCTGTCGGCGCTGGACCCCGCCATCCGGGACGTGGTGGAGGCGACCCGCGGCGCCACGCTGGACGAGCTGGGCGGCGCGTGCTTCCGTTCCGACATCGCCGCCATGCGCCACGAAACCCAGTACACGAGGCTGTTCCGCTCATGACATCGCCCCACGGCCCCCTCCGCGTCGGCGTCGGCGGACCCGTCGGCACCGGCAAGACCGCGCTGATGGACGCGCTGTGCCGGCGCTTCTCGCCCCGCTTCGACATTGCGGCGATCACCAACGACATCTATACCAAGGAGGACGCGGAGTTCCTGACCCGCGCCGGGTCGCTGGCGCCGGAGCGCATCCTGGGCATCGAGACCGGCGGCTGCCCGCACACCGCGATCCGGGAGGACGCCAGCATCAACCTCGCGGGCATTGCCACCATGCGCCGCCGCTTCCCGGGCCTCGACCTGATCCTGATCGAGAGCGGCGGCGACAACCTGGCGGCGACCTTCAGCCCCGAGCTGGCGGACCTCACGATCTACGTCATCGACGTGTCCGCCGGTGACAAGATCCCGCGCAAGGGCGGCCCCGGCATCACCCGCAGCGACCTGCTGGTCATCAACAAGATCGACCTCGCCCCGCATGTGGGCGCGAGCCTGGAGGTGATGGACCGCGACAGCCGCCGGATGCGGGGCGACCGGCCCTTCGTGTTCGCCAACGTGCGCGCCGGGCAAGGCGTGGCGGAGGTCGCGGCCTTCATCGAGCAGGCGGGCGGCCTGCACTGAGCCAGCGCCGCCACGCCACCAGCGCCCAGACCGCCTCCACGACGCCGAACGGCCAGGCCCCCTGCAGGAACCCATAGGCCGACCCCAGCGCGCAGGACCCGGCGAACCCCAGCACCCAGCCGCGTCCCCGGCCCTCGCAGGCGTAGCACACCAGCATCAGGCTCACGGCGACGAGGCCAAAGAGCGTCAGGGCGTCCAATCGGCCCCGCGTGCCGCAGCGCGGTCGCCGAGCCACCCTCCTGTCCGGACATGCGTGCGCATGTCCGGCAGGGTGCCGTCGCGTCACCCTATGCCGCAAGCCCCCTCAGCTGCGCGCGGCCTCGAACAGCAGCGCGCCGACCGCCTCCGCCGGGGCGGGGCGTCCATACAGCCAGCCCTGGCCGACATCGCAGCCGAAGTCGCGGAGCAGCGCCGCGGTGCCCTCATCCTCGACCCCTTCGGCGACCGTCACCAGGCCGAGGCTGTGGCTCAATCCGATCACGGCGGCGACGATCTTGCGGCTCTCCACGTCGCTGACCATCGCGCGCACGAAGCCCGCATCGATCTTCAGCTTGTCGATCGGCAGCAGCTGGAGGTGCCGCAGGCTCGAATAGCCCGTGCCGAAGTCGTCGAGCGCCAGCCGCACGCCCAGCGCCTTGAGCTTGCCGAGAAGGTCCTGGGCCAGGTCAATGTCGCCCACCAGCGCGCTCTCGGTGATCTCCAGCTCGAGGCGGTGCGCCGGCAGCCCGGTCTCGATCAGGATGGACTGCACGGTCGCGGGAAGGTCCCGGTCGCGAAGCTGGAGCGGCGACAGGTTGCAGGCGACGAAGATGTCGGACGGCCACGCCGCGGCGGCGCGGCAGGCCCGGCGCAGCAGGCACTCGGTCATCGGGCCGACCAGGCCGATGTCCTCGGCGATGGAGATGAATTCGCCCGGCGCGATCATGCCGCGGGTGGGGTGCGGCCAGCGCGCCAGCATCTCGAAGCCGATCAGCCGCTCGGTCGCCAGATCGACCAGCGGCTGGAAGTGCGGCACCAGAAGGTCATGGGCCACGGCGTGGCGCAGTTCGCCCTCAAGCAGCGCGCGCGCCTGGATGTGGGCATCGAGGCCCGGGTCAAAGAAGTGGAAGCGGCTGCGCCCGTCGGCCTTGGCCCGATACAGCGCCACGTCGGCGCGGCGCACCAGCGCGTCGGCGCTCCCGTCCTCCGGCCGCGCCAGCGCGATGCCGATGCTGACGCCGATCTGCGCGACCACTCCGTCGGGAAGGGTGAAGGGCTGTCCGAGCACGGCGATGATCCGCCGCGCGAGCTGCGCCGCCGCCTCGCTGACCGGACCGGGCGAGTTCGCGGCTTCGGGCGCGGCCACCAGGGCGAACTCGTCTCCGCCCAGGCGGGCAATCACGCCGCCGTCGCCTACGGCATTGCGGAGCCGGGCCGCCACAAGCTGCAGGAGGTGATCGCCGGCGGTATGACCATGCGCGTCGTTCACCCCCTTGAACCGGTCGAGGTCGCACAGCAGCAGCGCGACCGCGCCGCCGCTCCGCTCCGCGCCTGCCAAGGCGGTCCGCAGCTGCTCGTACAGCCCGCGCCGGTTGTGCAGGCCGGTGAGGGCGTCGGTGCGCGCCACGGCTTCGGTGGCAGCGAGGGCCGCCCGCAGCCGCGCGCGCCCCTTGAGCGCGAACACGGCCGCGACGAGGAAGATGGCGCTCAGCCCCAGCCCCGACATCTCCATCCAGGCCCGGTCATTGAGCGTCTTGGCGCGGGTGGTCGCGAGCGTTTCGAGATCCTGGCCGAAGGCTTCGATTCCCGAGGCATACACGGCCTGGAGGTAGGCGAATTCCGGGCCGTCGAGCAGCGCCTGCGCGCCGTCGCGGTCCCCGGCCGCGACGAGGGCGAAGGCCGCCCGCTCCATCGCGGTCAAATCGACGCTCGACTCCTCCATGGTCTTCGCGAGCGCCGGGCCGACCTCCGGCGTCGCGAGCGCGACCGCCTCCGCGATGGCCGCCGCGAGCTTCGGGCCAGCCTCGTCGAACCGGGCCACCCATCGCGGCTCGCCGGACAGCACCGCCATGCGGGCCGACATCGTGAGCCACTCCTCGAAATAGGCGAAGGTACCGCGCAGCTCGGCCACGCGCACCGCCCGCTGGCTGGCCAGCCGCATCTCGGCGCGGGTCCCGGTCCCGGTCCAGCCCAGCCACAGCAGGATGCCGAGGGCGGCCGCCAGCGCCAGCGCCGAACCGCAACGGGCGAGCCACTGCCTGCGGCGGTCCGACATCTCGATCATGAGGATCCGGCGCGGGAGCGGCATTCGGGCACCATACGCAACGCGCCTTGAAAAGTCGTTTCGATTTATGTCATTGGCGGACGGGGGCGGGCGGGGTCTGGTGCCCCAACCCGCCTGATCCGCCGCAGCTCGATCCCCTGGAACACCAGCAGGATCGGCACGCCCAGCGCCACGTCGCGGGCGCGGCGCAGCAGGGACACGCCGAGCGCCAGGTCGGGCGGCACGCCGAAGGCGGCGCCCAGGCCGACATAGCCGGCCTCCTGCACGCCGGCCGAGCCGGGCACGACGAAGGTGGCGGCGACCAGCGCGTCCAGCAGCGCCTCCAGCGCCAGAACCGGCAGCAGGCCAGCGTCCCAGCCCAGCAGGCGCAGGCTGATCCAGGTTCCGAACCCGGTGCCGAACCAGCCGAGGAGGTGCAGCACGAAGGCCAGCAGCAGCCGGCGCGGGTCGCGGTACAGCCGGGTCAGCTCCGCCTGCACGCCGCCCATACCACCCTGCCCCTGGAACCACTCGCCCAGCAGCCGGCCGCCCAGCCGGTGCAGCCCCCGCCCGA
>CAHJXG010000108.1 GCA_903644035.1 Rhodospirillales bacterium | reverse complement strand
CCGCCACGGCGTGCTGCTGATCTTCGACGAGGTGATGAGCGGCGCCGGCCGCACCGGCCGCTTCCTCGCCGCCGACCACTGGCCGGACGCGCGGCCCGACATCGCCGTGCTGGCCAAGGGATTGTCCGCCGGCTACGCCCCGCTCGGGGCCGCCCTGGTGCCGGCGGCCATGCTGGAGGCCGTGGCCGCGGCGGGCGGCTTCATGCACGGCTTCACCTACAACGCCCACGTGATGAACTGCGCCGTGGGCGCCGCGGTGCTGCGCGAGTTGGAGGAGGCCGACCTGGTCGGCAACGCCGCGCGGATGGGCGACCTGCTGCGCGGACGGCTCGAGGCGCTGGCGGCGGACAGCCCGGTGGTGGGCGACGTGCGCGGCAAGGGCCTGCTGCTCGCGCTGGAGCTGGTGGCCGACAAGGACACCAAGCGGATGATCCCGCTGGAGCGCGTCGCGCCCGAGCGGGTGAAGGCGCTCGGGATGCGCCGGGGCCTCGCCCTCTACTGCCGCCGAACCTCGCGCGGCGCCTACGGCGACTGGCTGATGGTCTCGCCGCCGCTGACCATCACCGCGGAGGAGGTGGACATGCTGGCCAACCGCCTCCGCATCGTGCTCGACGACTACGCCGCGGAGCTTCGGGCCGATGGGGTGATCCGGTGAGGCCGCTGTAATGTGGAACCGTGCCAGGCCCCTGCTGGGACCTGGCGGTCCCAGCGCCGGGGCTTCGACGGGCCGCTTTCGGCAAGCTTAAGGAAGACCATGCTGTTCCGCCGCAGGAAGGAGTAAGGACATGCCGACCACCATCACGCGCCGTGGTGCGATCCTGGCCGGGGCTGCGGCCCTGGCCGCCCCCTCCGTCTCGCGTGCCCAGCGCAACGACCCCCGCGTGCTGCGCTTCGTGCCGCAGGCGGCGCTGTCCAACCCGGACCCGGTCGCCTCCATCGCCGCCGTCTCGGTCAACCACGGCTTCTACGTGTTCGACACGCTCTACGGCGTGGACGCGCGCATGCGCCCGCAGCCGCAGATGGCCGAGGGCCACAGCGTGTCGAATGACGGCCTGACCTGGACGATCCGCCTGCGGGAGAACCTGTTCTTCCACGACGGCGAGCCGGTCCGCTCCCGCGACTGCGCCGCCAGCATCCGGCGCTGGGGCAACCGCGACACCTTCGGCCGCACCCTCGCTGCCACGGTGGCGGACTACGGAACTCCCGACGACCGCACCCTGGTCATCCGGCTGCAGCGCCCCTTCCCGCTGCTGCTCGACGCCCTCGCCAAGCCCGGCACGGTGCCCGCCTTCATCGTGCCGGAGCGGCTGGCGATGACGGAGGCGTTGAAGCCGATGCCGGAGATCATCGGCTCCGGCCCCTACCGCTTCCTCGCCGACGAGTTCAATCCCGGCAGCCGCGCCGCATATCGCAGGTTCGAGCGCTACGCCCCGCGCCCGGAGACGCCCGAATGGACGTCGGGCGGCAAGGTGGTGAACTTCGAGCGCGTGGAATGGGTGATGCTGCCCGACCAAGCGACGGCCGCCGCGGCACTCCAATCGGGGGAGGTGGACTGGTGGGAACAGGTCGGGGCCGACCTCATCCCGGTGCTGCGCCGCAGCCGCGACATCGCGATCGGCAACGGCGACCCGGCGGGCTATATGGGCGTGCTGCGCTTCAACCACCTCCATCCGCCCTTCAACCAAACGGAGGTGCGCCGCGCCGTGCTGGCCGCCATCAACCAGGCGGACTTCATGGCCGCCGTCACCGACAACGACGCGGGCGCCTTCAACGTCTGCCACTCCTTCTTCCCCTGCACCACGCCCTACGGACGGGCGCCCTCGCCGGACCCGATGGCGAATGACGGGATCGAGCGGGCGCGGGCCATGCTGAAGGCGAGCGGGTATCGCGGCGAGAAGGTCACCTTCCTCAACCCCTCCGACTTCGCCTCCATCGCGCCGCTGGGCCTCATCGCCAACGACGTGCTGACCCGGATCGGCTTCAACATGGATTTCATCGCCACCGATTGGAGCACGGTGCTGGGACGGGTCAACAACAAGAACCCTCCGTCCGGAGGCGGCTGGAACCTGTATCCCGTGTGGTGGAGCGGCATGGGGGTCGTCACCCCGACCCAGAACGCCCTCATCCGCGGCCAGGGCGCCGGCGGCTGGAGCGGCTGGTACGACAGCCCGGAGATGGAGACGCTGAACGCCGAGTGGCTGTCCGCGCCGACGGAGGAGGCCCGCCTGGCCACCGGCGCGCGGATGCAGGACCTCGCATTCCGCGACGTGCCGACCGTGCCGCTCGGCCAGTTCTTCATCCGCACCGCCTATCGCCGGTCGCTCACCGGCCTGCTGGACGGGCCGCGCCCGGTGCCCTGGAACCTCAAGCGAGTCTGATCATGCTTCCGCCCGTGACCGGCTACCTCGACCGCCTTTCGCGCCGGCCCGGCGGGCGCGTCACCGCCCATGTCAGCCTGCGCGAACCCGGCCCCTGCCAGGCCCGCCTCGTGCGCGTCGTCTCCGGCGACCCGAACCCCGCGGGACCCGGCATGGATCTGCGTCCCATGCCGGACGTGTTCGACCACCGCTTCGAGGGCCTGTACCAGCCGGCGCGGCTCGGCTCCTCCGGCCACGTGCCGCACGCGCCGCGCCTCGGTGCCGGCGAGGGCCGCTGCTGGGCCGTGTTGGTGCAGCTCCTGGCCGAGCTGCCCGCATCCACCGTGCTCTGGGCCGGGAGCGGCGC
>CAHJXG010000107.1 GCA_903644035.1 Rhodospirillales bacterium | reverse complement strand
CCGGCGGGGGCGTGCACGTCTCCGGCGCCGCGCTGGAGGTCGCGGCGCTGCAGGACCTGGCGTCGCTCCCGGTGGCGACGACCGCGATGGGCAAGGGGGCCACGGACGAGCTTCACCCGCTGTCGGTCGGGGTCGTCGGGTACTTCATGGGAACCCGGGGCCGCACCCGGCACATGCGGGCCATGATCGAGGACGCCGACGTCATCCTGCTCGTCGGGAACCGCACGAACCAGAACGGGACCGACAGCTGGCAGCTGTATCCGAGGGCCTCCCGCTACATTCACATCGACGTCGACGGCCAGGAGATCGGTCGCAACTACGAGGCGCTCCGCCTGGTTGGGGATGCGAAGCTGACGCTGCGCGCGCTGTGCGACGCGCTGGCGACCCGGGACCTGTCCCGCCGGCAGGCGGCGCGGCCCGCGGTCGAGGGCATGATCGCGGAGGGCCGCCGACTGTGGAGCGCGGACATGACGCGCTCCGTCGATCTCGATGCCTCGCCCATCCGCCCCGAGCGGCTGATGGCGGACCTCGATACGGTCCTGACCCCAGAGGCCATCACGGTGGCCGACGCGAGCTACTCCTCGATCTGGGTTGCGAACTTCCTTCGGTCCCGCCGGCCCGGCATGCGCTTCGTCACGCCGCGCGGCCTGGCCGGCCTGGGTTGGGGACTTCCCTTCGCCATCGGCGCCAAGGTCGCCCGGCAGGACGCACCGGTGTTCTGCCTGGTGGGCGACGGTGGGTTCGGCCATGTCTGGTCGGAGCTGGAGACGGCGCGCCGGATGGGATTGTCGTTCGTCGTCATCGTGCTGAACAACCAGATCCTGGGCTACCAGAAGCACGCCGAGAAGGTGGGCTACGGCAACTACAGCGATGTCTGCGACTTCCACCCGGTGGACCACGCCGCCATCGCCCGGGCTTGCGGCTGTTCAGGCAGCAGGATCGAGCAGGCCGCCGATTTCCTCCCGGCGCTCACCCAGGCCATGGCAGCCGGCGGCGTCACCGTGCTGGACGTCCTGACGGATCAGCGCGCCTTTCCCCCGATCACGTCGTTCGAGGACAAGGCGGCCCTGTCGTATTGAGCCGGCCTCACGCGTTCGCCTTCGGCCCGAGCCGGCCCGCAGCCGCTTTGAGCAGGGCGATCAGTTCGCCCGTCCTTGACGGTTCGAACCGGAACTTCGGGATCGAGACCGCGACGACCGCGGCCAGCAAGCCGTGGTCGCGCCGAACAGGGGCGGCAAGGGAGCATATCCCCTCCTCGAACTCCTCATCGTTCCACGCGACGCCCTCCCGCCTGATCGTGTCCAACGCGGCGCGGATGCGGGCGGGGTCGGTCACGGTGTGCGCGGTGAAGGACGGCAACGGGCCGGAGAGGATCCTGTCCACCTCGGCGGCCGGCAGGTTGGCAAGGAACAGCCTGCCCGTCGCGGAGCAATGCGCCGGGTTCCGGAGGCTCAGCTGGGGCATGTACTGAACGGCCTTGCGGCCGGGCGACATGGCGATGTCGACCGCATGGTCATGGTTCCATAGGCTGAGGGTGACCGTCTCCCCGCTGGCCAGAGCGAGGTCGTCGAGGATGGTTTGCGACAGGGGCGTGATGCCATGGTGCTGGAGGATGGAGACGGCGAGCGTCACCAGCTTGGGGCCGAGCACGTAGCGGGCCGTCTGCGGGTCGCGCGCGGCGTAGCCGGCCTCGACCAAGGTCGTGAGCAGGCGGGACGCGCTGCTCTTATGCACCCCGATCTCGGCGGCCAGCTGGGTCAGGTTGAGTTTGCTGCCGTCCCTGTTGATCGCCTCCAGGAGGGCGAAGGAATGGCTGACGGGATCGCGGGTGGCAGACGTCAAAGGTTCTCCCTCCAGAGCACGCGGCCACAGGCTAGATCACGCGTTGCTTTGAATACAACAGCGTTCTTGCTTGACACAACATAGGGACTCAGTCCCATAGTGGCCTGTGTGGACGGGACGTAGCTGGAGAGGATTTGGACGCCATGCCGACCGAGGCCGCCCTGGAAAAGCCGAACTTCGCAAAATCGGTCACGATGTATTCGGAGGCGCGGCGTACGCTGGCGGCCGGCGTCAGCAGCAACGTCCGCCTCGGCGGTGCGCCGTCGCCGCTCTACTATGTCCGGGGCAAGGGCGCTCATCTGTTCGACGTCGATGGCAACCGCAGCATCGACTACGTGCTCGGCAACGGGCCGGCCATCCTGGGGCACGCGCCGGACGCGGTCCTCGACGCGGTCCGCGACAGCCTGGACGATGGCCAGCTGTTCGGCGCCCAGAACACGCGGGAGGTGGCGTTGAGCCAGGCGCTGTGCCGGGTTCTGCCAAACGCCGAACTGATCCGCTTCGCGACCAGCGGCACCGAGGCCGTCCAGATGGCCTTCCGGCTCGCTAGGTCGTTCACCGGGCGCAACCGGATCATCAAGTTCGAGGGCCACTACCACGGCTGGGTCGACTCCGTCGCGTTCAGTGTCAAGCCGTCCGAGAACGCGGCCGGCCCGGCTACGCACCCCGTCCCGGTGCCAGAGACGCCCGGCATCGCACAGGACGCGGCCGAGGGGCTGATCGTCTGCGGCTGGAATGACCTCGACGCCCTGGATGGGCTGCTGCGGGCGCACGGGCATGACGTCGCGGCCGTGATCATGGAGCCGATGATGGTCAATGGCGGGGTGATCCCGCCGGAACCCGGCTACCTGCCCGGCGTGCAGTCGCTTTGCCGCCGGCACGGCGCGGTGTTCATCTGCGACGAGGTCATTACCGGGTTCCGCGTCGGGCTGACCGGCGGCCAGGGAAAGGCCGGCGTGCAGCCGGATCTGTCGATCTACGCGAAGGCCATCTCGGGAGGGTTCCCGCTCTCGGCGGTCGCGGGCCGGCGCGACATCATGGAGCAGCTCGGCAGCGGAGTGAGCCACGGCGGTACGTATAATGGCCACGTCCAGAGCATGGCGGCAGGTCTCGCGGTCATCGAGCAGCTCACGAAGGACGACGGCGCAGCCTACCGGGCGATGGACCTCGCCGGCGGCCGCCTGATGGCGGGGCTTCGCGACCTGGCCGGGCAGCACCAGCTCCCGCTGCAAGTCAACGGGCTTCCGACCGTGTTCCAGACGGCGGTGTCGGCCGCAGGCGCCCCCAGGACCTATCGGGACGCGGCCCGCTTCGACCAGCAGCTGATGACCGCGTTCGTCGACGCGATGCGCGACGCCGGGATCAGGATCAATCCCCGTGGCGTGTGGTTCCTCTCGACCGCGCATGACGACGCGGTCATCGACGACACGCTCGGGCGGGCCGCGCACGCGATGAGGGAGTTCTCCAGGACCTGCCCCGACGTCGGCGGCTAGGCCGCATGCCCACCGGGGGAGGCCAGCCATGACGGGGATACGGCTTCAGGGGCTGCGGCGGGACTTTGCCGGCTTCACCGCCGTCGCCGACGTCGACCTGGATGTCGAGGATGGCGAGTTCCTGACCATCCTCGGCCCGAGCGGCTCCGGAAAGACGACCCTTCTGGCGCTGATCGCGGGCCTGCTGCAACCGACGTCCGGCCACATCGTGATCGGTGGGCGCGACGTGACCGGCTCTCCTCCCCAGGAGCGCAACATCGGCCTCGTGTTCCAGTCCTACGCGCTCTTTCCTCACATGACCGTGGAGCAGAACGTCGCCTTTCCGCTGGCGGTCCGGAAATGGCCCAAGGCGAGAAGCCAGCAGGCCGTCGGGGCGATGCTCAAGCTGATGCAGCTCGATGGGCTGGGCGGGCGCCGGCCCCTGCAGCTCTCGGGGGGCCAGCAACAGCGTGTGGCACTTGCCCGGGCGCTGGTGTTCCAACCCAGCATCCTCCTCCTCGACGAGCCGCTGGGCGCGCTCGACCGCAAGCTCAGGGAGGCGCTGCAGGTCGAGTTGAAGCAGCTTCAGCGCCGCGTCGGCATCACGACGCTGCTGGTCACCCACGACCAGGAGGAAGCCCTTTCGATGGCAGACCGGGTCATGGTGCTGGACAAGGGGGCCGTGCAGCAGCTCGACACGCCGCAGGCGGCCTACCTGCGCCCGGCCAACCGGTTCGTCGCAGAGTTCCTGGGGGCCGCAAACGTCATTCAATTGCCCGACGGCCGCCGCGGGATCGTCCGGCCCGAGAACGTCCGGCTGATGGAGCGCGATGCGCCGGACAGCCTTGCGGGCGTCGTGCAGGAGGCGATCTACCTCGGCCAGTCGATGCGTTACTACGTGAGCCTGCCATGCGGCGCGTCGTTCATCTGCACCGCCCCGTTCACCGGACAGGCTCTCAAGGCCGGCGACCCGGCGGCCGTCGGCTGGTCTGCCGCCGATGTCTGGCCGGTCGCCTAGGATGCGGCAGCCCCATGACCACCGACCCGTGACCATCGACCTGTGAACACCGCACTCTGAAGGAGCACCCCATGGATCGCCGAACCTTCTCCAAATTCGCGTTTGTGACGACCCTCATGGCGGGAGCGGGGCACGCGCCCGCAGCATCGGCGCAGGTCCGCCAGATCCGGATGATCGAGGCCGGCGGCAAGTCGGGCGACTCCGTCGAGGACGGCTACATCAAGCCGTTCACGAAGAAGACAGGCATCAAGGTCGTCCGGGAAAGCCCGAACGAGTTCGGCAAGCTGCGCGCCCTCGTGGAGGGTGGCCGCACCGACGTCGTGCTGTTCGAGATGGGCGCGGCCAGCCTCGAGCAAGCCAAGTCGCTGAACCTAGTCGAGAAGCTCGACTGGTCCAAGATCGCCGCGATGCCGATCTTCCCGGAGGCCAAGGACGATTTCGGGATGGGATACCAGTTCTACTCCACGCTGATGGCATGGCGAAAAGGCGTGAAGGCCCCTGCAAGCTGGAAGGACTTCTACGACGCGAAGGCCTTCCCCGGAAAGCGCAGCCTTCCCGACGACCCGGTGTTCGTCCTGCCGACGGTTCTCCTCGCGGCCGGCGTCCCGATGAAGGACCTCTACCCGCTGGATGTCGACCGCGCATTCCGCCAGCTCGATGCGGTGAAGAAGGACGTCTCCGTCTGGTGGAAGGCCGGCGCGCAGCCCCCGCAGCTGCTGCGCGACAACGAGGTCCAATATGCCATGGCCTATTCCGGGCGGGTCACGGGCCAGGAGGGGATCGAGTACACGTTCAATCAGGCGAACCTGGACCTGTCGTTCTTCTGCGTCGTCAAAGGCTCAAGCACAGCGGACGTCGATGCCGCCTACAAGCTCCTCTACGAGATGTCGGTGCCGGCCAACCAGGCGATGGCGGCGGAAGTGATCTCCTACACCGGCAACTCGCCGGACCTCGAGGCCCTCCTCCCGCCCGCGAAGCTCGGGCAGTTCCCGACGGCGTCGGCCAACAAGACCGTGCAGTTCTTCAACGACGCGGCCTGGTGGTTCAAGAACGGCGACGACGTGCAGAAGCGCTGGCAGGAGTTCATCCTCAGCTTGTAGGCCGTCTCCTGGCCATGGATCTCGCGAAGGTCGGTCCTTGACGCGCCACGTGGCGCCAGGCCGCAGGCCCGGCGGCGCGATGCGGTTCGTGGGGCCGCTTCTCGCCGTCGTGGTCGTCTGCTTCGACATTCCCGTGCTCTTCATGCTGAGCTACAGCCTGTCGGGTACCCAGGGACTGACGCTGGCCAACTATGGGGCCGTGTTCAGCAGCCCCGTGTTCCTGAAGGTCATCGCCAACACGCTCCGGATTTCGCTCATCGCAACCGCGGTCAGCGCGGTGCTGGGCTACGCGCTCGCCTATTGGATCAGCGGACTGCAGGGCTGGGCGCGCAACCTGGCCCTGACGGCCGTCGTGCTGCCGTTCTGGGTCAGCATCCTGGTGCGGACCTACGCCTGGATCGTCGTCCTGGGGAACGGGGGCCTGGTCAACAGGCTCCTGCAATGGTCCGGGATCAGCACCGAGGCGGTCCAGTTCCTCTATACCGATTTCGGCGTGATCGTGGGAATGGCCAACATCTCGATCCCCCTGTTCGTCCTGCCGCTCTATGCGGCGATGATCAGGATCGACCGGCGCTACATGCAGGCCGCGGCGTCTCTCGGGGCGTCGAACTCGGTCATATTCTGGAAGGTGTTCTTCCCGATCAGCGTTCCCGCGTTCCTGTCGAGCATCCTGCTCGTCTTCATCCTGTGCCTGGGCTTCTACGTGACCCCGGCGGTCCTCGGGGGCGGCCGCGTGCCGATGGTGGCGAACATGCTCGACACCTACATCAACCGCATTCCCCGTTGGGGCACCGCAAGCGCCGTCTCGACCGTCCTGCTCGTCGTCACATTGGCCTTGTTTGCCGGATATCGCCGTGCCAATGCGCGGCTCGGGGGCTGAGGCGCCATGATCTCCCGGCCTGTCCTGTCCGTCACGGCGGTCGCGACCCTGATCTTCCTTCTGCTGCCGATCATCGTGATCGTGCCGATGTCGTTCTCGTCCGCGAGTTCGCTCAGCTTCCCGCCGCCGGGCTGGTCGCTCCGCTGGTATCGCAGCTTCTTCGGCAGCGGCAACTGGCTGTCCGCGCTGGAGACGTCGCTGGCGCTGGCCTGCGTCTCATCCACCTGCGCCGTGCTGCTCGGCAGCGTCGCGGCCTATGGCCTGAGCCGCAGGCCCATGGCGTTCAAAGGCGCAGTCGAGGGCAACTTCATGGCGCCGCTGATCCTTCCGACGATCATCGCCGCCGTGGCCCTCTACATCGCGTTCGCGCGGGTGGGCATTCTCGGCAGCTTCGCGGGCCTGGTGCTCGCGCATACCGTGCTGAACGTGCCGTATGTCATCGTCGTGCTCGGCGTCGCCATCCGGTCCTTCGATGGCCGGCTCGAACAGGTCGCCTGGACCATGGGCGCCTCGTGGTGGACCACCATACGACGCGTCATGCTGCCGTTGCTGGCACCGAGCCTGGCGGCGGCCTGGATCTTCGCGTTCATCGGCAGCTTTGACGAGGTGGTCGTGACCTCCTTCGTCTCGGGGCAATACGACACGATACCGAAGCGCATGTTCACGGAGCTTACCCTCGAGATCTCGCCGACGATCACGGCCGTGGCGACGGTCCTGATCGGGTCGTCCATCGTCCTCCTGGTGGCAGCGGCGATTGCGACGCGCCGGTCGTCGAGGTTGGGACGCGCCCCCGGAGAGTAGGAAAGGGGGCGGCCTGATCCTCCACGGACGTCGTGGCTCTCCTGCGCTTGATGCGGCCGAGCTTGAGCGAGCGGGCCGTCACCATGACAGTACACCGTCCCGCCCAGACGCATGGACCTTGCCCGGGACGATCAGCCGCGCTTCGTTGGAGCTTGGACAGCTTGGGAGCGGGTGATGCGACGGCGGATGCTTCTGGCAGCGAGCGGGGCGCTTGCCATGCCCTCTCCAGTAAGGGCGCAGGACGGTGCGGTCGACCTCCAGCTCGTCATGGCCGTGGACGTGTCCCGCTCGGTCGACGACGAGGAGGCGCGGCTGCAGCGGGAGGGCTACCAGGCGGCCATGACCGACCCTCGCGTGCTCGCCGCCATCGGCGGCGGCATGCTGGGCGCAATCGCCGTCGCCTATGTCGAGTGGGCCGCCCACGGCTACCAGCAGCTCGTCATTCCCTGGACCCGCATCGGCGATCCGGCCGATGCCGCCGCATGGTCCGGCCGCCTGGCGCAAAGCCCGCGGCGGAGCGTGTCCTGGACCAGCATCTCCGGGGCGTTGGCGTTCAGCCGCCGGGTGCTGGCCGATTGCCCGTTCGAGGGCACGCGCCGGGTGATCGACGTGTCCGGCGACGGCGTGAACAACAACGGCCCGCCGCCGGAACAGGAGCGCGACCGCCTGCTGAGCGGGGGCGTCACGATCAACGGCCTGCCGATCGTGAACGACCGTCCCAACTTCGGCGTCGCGCCAGGCCCTGATCTGGAGGCGCACTACCGCGCCTCGGTCATCGGCGGACCCGGCGCCTTCCTGATCGTGGCGCAGGACTTCGAAGCGTTCGGCGACGCCATCCGGCGCAAGCTGGTCCAGGAAATCGCCACGGCGTAGCCGTCGCGCCCTCGCCGCCCGGCCTTCTGCTGCACTGTCTTGTTGGAACCAATCCACCATGCTAGCCGCGTTGCCTGAACGTCTCGCAAGGGCCAGTAAGTGGCATCGCTGAACCAGGTCCGTGCGGGTTAAGCGCCTTCCAGTCCACTTGGCGCTGCAGGACGGCCTCCCAGTCGCCCGCCAGGTCGCCAACGCGCTGGGCGAGGCCATCGCGCAGGACCGGCTCGCCCCGGGCGATCCGGTTCCGTCCTCCCGGGACCTGGCCGCCCAGTTCGGCGTGGCGCGCAACACCGTCCTGACCGCCCTCGCCATGCTGTCAGACGATGAGCTGATCGAAACCCGCCCGGGTGTCGGGACATTCGTGAGGGCCAGACGGCTCACGGCACCCGGCGGCCGCGAACGACCGGCGCTGCCGTTCCGCTTGACCGCATGGAGCCGACGCCTACCCGAGGCCGCAAGCGTCATCGAGCCGGCCGGCGCGGCGCAGTTCGACTTCAGGCCGGGCCTGCCCGACCTGCGCACCATCCCGTTCGACGAGTGGCGCCGCAGCGCCGTGCGCAAGCTCAGAACGCTCCGCGCGCAGGTCGGCTCCTACGGCGATCCCGGAGGCGATGCGGATCTCCGCGCGGAAGTCGCCCGCTACGTCGCGCGGTCGCGCGGCGTGAGGTGCCGGCCCGGGGACGTGATCATCACCTCCGGCGCGCAACAGGCCTTCGACCTGATCGCCAGGGTCCTGATCGAGCCGGGCGCATCGGTGGCGTTCGAGGAGCCGGGCTACGCCCCCGCCGCCCAAGCCTTCGCCGCCGCCGGCGCGACGCTCTGCCCCGTCCCGGTCGACGCGGAAGGACTGGATGCGGAGCAGATACCGGGCGG
>CAHJXG010000106.1 GCA_903644035.1 Rhodospirillales bacterium | reverse complement strand
CGCCCGCCGCGAACAGCACCGGGGCGGCGCCCTGCTCGACGGCGGGGCCGCCGGCGAACAGCTCGTGCACCGCACCCAGGGCGAGGCCCCGGCCGGGCAGATGCGCGTCCAGCTCCGGGACGCCGAATGGCAGACGCGAGGGAACCGGGCCGGCGCCGGACCCACGCCCAAGTGCCGCAACCTGCGCCTGCAGAGTGGCCACGATCTCCGTCCGCACGGGCTGCATGCTTCCCTGCTCTCCCATCACAGGATTCGAACATATCGTGAACAAACAGGTTGTGGAAAGCGGTTTTCGGTGAGTGACCCGTCAGCATTTGGTAAGCGCAGCGCGATCAGGCACATGCATCGCGGCCCGCAACCTTTGGCTGAGGGCCGTGCTGGAACGCATCGGGATGTCTGACAGAGCCTCAATTTGAACTGTGGCTCTCTATGTCTAAGTATTAAAACCTATAAAATAGGAATAATTGTTTTTGATGCCGATCCTGAGCCGAAGGTTCGAGCGTTACCATGTGCTCGTCGTCCACGAACTGAGCTAAGAAGTCTGTTAGGGTGTGCGTGGGCACATCTCTGGTGACTGGTATCCAGCGCGGGACCGGGCGGCAGGACGGCGGCGGCGCCGTTTGGTCCCACGGTGCCCGTTTTCACGGCACAGGTCCCGGTCCGGCCTTCCCGGCCGGCCCGGTATAGGATAGAGCGGGATCGGCTGTGAGCAGCCGAGGTGGCATAGGCGTTGCACGTCCCGGGCCGAAGCTCGCCGCCTGGTGAGCACCGGAGAACAAGCGTATGCAAGCGATAGGCGAAAGTCATGGACCAACCCGGCGCGCGCTGCTGAGCGGCATGGCAGCCGCGGGGGTCATGACGCTGGCGCAGGCGGAGGCGCAGGGCGTCACGCCCACCAAAGGCGGCACGCTGACGAGCCTGCTGACGCCGGAGCCTGCGGTGCTGATCCTCGGCGTGAACAGCCAGGCGCCGACGCTGGTGTGCGCGTCCAAGATCTACCAGGGCCTGCTCCGCTTCTCGCCCACGCTGGAGCCCTTGCCGATGCTGGCGAAACGCTGGGAGCTTTCGGAAGACAAGAAGACCTACACGTTCCACCTGCAGGAAAACGTTAAGTTCCACGACGGCCACCCGATGACGGCGGACGACGTGATCTTCTCCGTCATGAAGTTCCACTTCGAGCTGGCGCCCCGCGCCCGCGGCGTGTTCAGCAAGATCAAGGAGGCGACGGCGCCCGACCCGCTGACGGTCAAGCTGACGCTCGACGCGCCGTTCGAGCCGTTCCTGCTGATGTTCGACGTGACCACCGTCGCGATCATGCCGAAGCACATCTACGAGGGCACCGACTTCCGCAACAACCCGGCGAACCAGAAGCCCATCGGCACCGGCGCGTTCCAGTTCGTGGAGTGGCAGCGGGGCAGCTTCATCCGGCTGAGGCGGTTCGACGGCTACTGGAAGCCGGGCCAGCCCTACCTCGACGAGATCATCTACCGCATCGTGCCCGACAGCCAAAGCCGGGCGCTGGCGCTGCAGACGGCGCAGGTGCAGATGTCCGCCGGCGGCGACGTCGAGCCGTTCGACGTGCCGCGCTTCCGGGAGCAGGCCAACCTCCAGGTGGAAACGACGGGGTGGCAGTATTTCTCGCCGCTGATGTGGATTGAGCTGAACCACCGGGTGAAGCCGCTCGACGACGTGCGGGTGCGGCAGGCGATCAGCCTGGCCGTGGACCGCGACTTCATCCAGCGCCGCCTGTGGTTCGGCGTGGGCAAGGTGGCGAGCAGCCCGGTCGCGTCCACCACGAAGTTCCACGACCCGTCCTCGAAGCTGCCTGCGCGCGACCTGAAGGCGGCGGCGGCGCTGCTGGACGAGGCCGGGCTGAAGCCCGGCGCGGACGGCGTGCGGTTCCGGATCAAGCACCTGACGCTGCCCTACGGCGAGATCTGGTCGCGCCTTGCGGAATACATCCGCGCCTCCCTCAAGCAGGTCGGGATCGAGGTGACGCTGGAGAGCACGGACACCGGAGGCTGGGCGCGGCGCGTCTCGGATTGGGATTACGACACCACGATCAACTACCTGTATCAGTATGGCGACCCGACGCTGGGCGTGGAGCGCACCTACGTCTCGACCAACATCCAGAAGATCGTCTTCACCAACACCGGCGGCTACAGGAACCCGGAGGTGGACGCGCTGTTCACCCAGGCGCGCAACGCTGCCACCGCGCCGGAGCGCCAGGAGGCGTTCTTCGCCGTGCAGAAGCTGCTGCTGCAGGACATGCCGCAGATCTGGCTGATGGAAATGGCGTTCCCCACCATCCACGACAAAAAGGTCCAGAACCTGCTGACCCTGGGCACCGGGGTGCATGCGCCGTTCGACGACGTCTTCATGTCGTGAGGCGCGCCGCTTCGTTCCTGCTGCCGCGGCTGGTGAAGATGGCCGCGGTGGTGCTGGCCATCGTCGTCGCCAACTTCCTGCTGATCCACGCCGCCCCCGGCGACCCGGCCAGCGTCTTGGCCGGGCAGTCGGGCGCCGCCGACCCCAAGTTCGTCGAGCAGCTGCGGCACGAGTTCGGGCTGGACCAGCCGCTCTCGACCCAGCTCTGGCTCTACGTGTCCTCGGTGGTCCGGGGCGACCTCGGCGTGTCCCACCGGCAGGGCCGCACCGTCGCCAGCCTGATCGGGGAGCGGCTGCCGGCGACCCTGCTGCTGACCGGCGCCGCCTTCGCCTTCGCGCTGGCGGCAGGCATTGCCCTGGGCGTGGCCGCCGCCAGCCGCGTCGGAACCTGGGT
>CAHJXG010000105.1 GCA_903644035.1 Rhodospirillales bacterium | reverse complement strand
ACGGCCGGCGCCAAGGTTAGGGAGAGGGTGTCGGAGGGGCTTTGAGAGCGGCTGGACGGGGATCGGACCCGTGCAGCTGATCTGGCCGGGCTTTTTGGGCATCCGTTGTTGCGGCCGTCCCCTCGCCGCGCCATGGCCGTCGCTGGAAGGTCAAGCAGGCCGAGGACGGGACGGCGACGCAGCCACGGCCGGGATCGCCGCCCGTGGAGGCTGGGCGGTCTTTCGCTTGTCCGCCTGCATCACCAGCCTGCCGAACGCGAACAGGTCCTTGCGGAACCGGGCGTCGCAGTCAGCCTGCGCAGCGCCGCCATGCGCGACATGCTCCAGGTAGAAACCGGGCTTGCGCCTCAGGATCTGCTTCAAGCGGTCCTTCTTGGTTTTGTACTCCAAGGTGCAAAAGCCCATGGTCTCAGTGACAAAGCTTCGCAAGAAGCAGTGCCCTGCCATGGCATGCACCGTGCCCTCGAAGTCCGGCTTCACCACCTGGTCCGGTTCCTCGTTCCCGAAGTAGTACAACGTCGGGAATGCGGGGTGCCGCAAGGGCCGGCGTGGTCAGGAATGCCGAGGCTGGGGCGCTGCACGATGTCGGGCTCCTGGTCGGGAGAGCCGCAAGTGTGGTTGAAGCGGACGCGAGTGCAAACTTGCCGAGCATGAGGCGCCGTCAGCACTGGACGCTTGGCGCGGCACATGGGTCGGGCCACACTTGGCGGCATGTCCGATCCCTCTCTTCCCGCCGGCGGTCCCGCGTCCTCCAGCTACGCACCCTACGACCGCCCGTCCCGCCAAGCCTTGGACGAAGTGCCAGTCGAGAGCACCACGCCCGCCTTGAAACAGAATAGCGCAGGCCCGGCACCCACAACGGCCGCAGCATTCGCAGCGCCTCGGCGATGAGGGCCAGGCTGTCCGACGTCGGCTCGATCCGCCCGGCGCGCTGCCCGGAGTGCCACGCCTCGTCCGGCCGGTGCGGGTTGGTTTGCAGGAACACCGCCATGTGGCACGCCTGCAGGCCCTCGGCACGCAGCTTCTTCCTCGGCCCGGCTGGCATAGGCCGCGACCGCTCAGCACCCCATCCTGGACGTCCAGCTGCACCCATGCCGTGCTCTGAAGCGGACACGCCGACGGCCTGACCCTTGACAAGGGGCAGGGAGTTTCCGGCCGATAGGCCTCTCCACCTGCAAACCTTCATCGACCCTCAAGCGCGGTTACGTCTCGGCCATCCGTTAATGGTGCATGACCGTCGGTCGCCTTTCTCGGGGCTTACACCGCGGCGAATGACGGGTCCGATCTAGCAAGTCACGATGCTGGCTTAGAAGCGCGATTGAGAAAGCAGAGGTCAGGCAGCCTCTTTCGCTGGGACATGCACACAAGCAACGCAGGAGGCGCGCGGCCAGAGCCTATCGACCGTACGCACACCGGCGTTGCCCGGCCCGTAGGCCGCGACCCACGCCAGGGTGGCCTGGGCGCTATTGGGCGGACCCGGACGCGTTCCTGCGACCTGGTCGGAGTTCACCAGGATCATTGGGTTGTGTCGTCTGCCGGTCAGCTACGAGACCTGGCAATGGGCCTCCACCTACCAGGGCGGTCGCGGGCGCGCAGCAATTGGGACCTAGGGTGCCTGCTGAACGGCGCGGCCGCGAATGGCCATCTACCGGTGTCGCTGGGCGACGTCGGCTGGATTGTAACGCATGTGCACGCCTCCTCCGAGAGCGCAGTTGCGGCGGTGTGACGGAGCATGTGGGCGTGACTGCCACCGACAGTCCAGCTTATGCGGTGAGACGGCGCAAGGCCCGCCTAACGGCCTCCGATGATCGGTTCGAAGGGCCTGAGCGTTGAAGCCAAAGCCGTCGCGAGGTGCTACGTTCCGCCGACGTGTCGACGCGCCTTGGGACCAGCCGCGCCGTAATGTCATCTGCACGCCGCCGCTCGGATCCGGCATGCTGGCCCGCAGCGACGACTTGAACCGGAGACCCCGATGCCGTCCGCTGGAACCCAGCACACATACTTTACGAAACTTAGGCTACGGAACGTGAGATCGTTCGCCGATCGGCAGGAGCTCGACCTCACCATTGCTGGGCGGCCTGCCCAGTGGACCCTTATTGTGGGAGACAACGGATTGGGGAAGACCACCCTGCTGCAATGCCTCGCATCGATGCGGCCCGTCCCGGCGGTTGCCGAGGGATCTACCGGAACGGAGCCCGACAGGGTGGAGGCCGCCTTGGCGAGGCGGGAGGACGACGAACTGTTCTCGATGGCTCGCGTGGGCGAAACCGAGGTCGAACTCGGTGCCGAGTTCACGTCAGGAGCCTTTTCGGGCCCGAAACGTGGCGCGAAAACGTTTTCTCTTGAGGCCAACCTGAAGGTGAACGATGCGGAACTACTTGACCTGACCTGCCCTGCACTCGAGATGCGCGATCCCGTCGAGCCCCTGGTCATCGCTTATGGCGCCGCCAGGCACCAGCGCTACGGTTCGAACGTGGGCCGGGCATCACTTCCTGATGCCGCCGAGTCCATCTACGACCCTTCGGTCGAACTCGCCGATCCGGTGGAAATCCTAGAGGGGTTGGACTACTCGGCCGCCAAGCGCCAGCCCGGGGCACGGGACCTGCTGAAGCGGATCAAGGTCGCACTGGCACAGGTCATCCCGGGCATCGCCAAGCCCGCCTCGATCAAACTTTATGGCCCGGCCCCACCCGGGTCGACGACGAGGAAGCGTGGCGTCCAGGTCGAAACCGTCTTCGGCGAGGTTCCCTTCAAAAGCCTGAGCCTCGGCTACCAGACGATGACCGCCTGGATGGTAGACCTCTCCTGGAGGCTGTATCAGCACTACCCGACGTCCCCCAACCCGTTAAGGGAACCTGCGATCGTGCTGATCGACGAACTGGACCTGCACCTTCATCCTAGGTGGCAACGCGAGCTCAGGCAGACTATCGTGGAAACCTTCCCGAAGACGCAGTTCATCGCCACCGCGCACAGTCCCGTCCTCGCGCAAACTTACCTCGGCATGAACCTCGCCATCGTCCGCGAGGAGAACGGCTGCGCGGTGATCGAGAACGACCCGGCGGTTGCGAAGACTTGGAGGCTCGACGAGGTCATCACGAGCGCCCTGTACGAAGTCGACTCCGCTTACTCGCCCGAGGTCGCCGCTGACT
>CAHJXG010000104.1 GCA_903644035.1 Rhodospirillales bacterium | reverse complement strand
GCCGAGGCGCGTGACCCGGCCATAGGCGCCGCCCCGCTCCAGCGCCGCCGCCAAGGCACGGCCCAGGCCGCCGCCTGCGCCGATCACCACCGCCTGCGTCATGCGCCCGGCGCTATGCCGGCCAGGGCGAGACGCCGACGAGGTGCGCGTGGCCGCCCAGCATCAGGACATAGGCCGCGATCCCCACGCCCGGCCGCCACCAGCCGATCTCCCGCACCGCCAGGCTGTTGCGCCCGGCCAGGATGGCGGCGAAGGGCACGATGGAGGTGCGGGACGCAAAAACCTCCCAGGCCTTGGCCCCCAGCACCCGGCGGCGCTTCGCATCAATCGAGACGGTGCCGGCCACGGCGACGACCGCGAGCGCCGCGAAGAACAGCAGGGACGCCACGTCGCCGTTGCCGATCAGGTGCAGGCCCGACCAGAGGGCCACGCCCATCAGGAACGGGTGCCGGGTGATGCGGACGATGCCTTGGGGCGCCTGGTCCACCAGGCCCTCCTGCGCCACCGAGGTCGGGTTCGGCGTCGTCAGGCCGATGACCACCAGCAGGAACGCCGGCAGCATCAGCGCGATCATCACCGGCTTCCACCCCTCGAGCTGCCCCCAGGTCGGCACGTAGGCCGCGGCCTGGTAGGCCGACACCAGCCAGATGATCGCGCCGACCGAGGCGACGGAGAACGCCAGCATGTAGCCGCGCAGCCCGATGGTGACCACCGCCCGGTCCCGCAGCGTGGTGCCTGACACCCCGAGGTGGATGGCGATGAAGGCCAAGGCGGCGAGCGCGAGGGATGTCATGCCTCGCACTAGAACACATGCGCGGCACCGCGAACATCACTTCGGCCGGGCCAGCAGCAGCGCGACCAGGGCGGTCCATCCGGTCTGGTGCGCGGCGCCGAGGCCGCGCCCGGTGTCGCCGTCGAAGTATTCGTGAAACAGCACGGCGTCGTCGCGCGCCCCGCCCGGCATCGACGGCCGGCGGCCCTGCGCGTCGGGCAGGAACAGCCGGGCCAGGCGCCCGGACAGCTCGTCCGCCACCTGGCCGAGGTCGCGCCTCACGCCGGAGCCGGCGGGGCACTCCACCCGGAACTCCGGGCCGTAGTAGCGGTGGAACTTCCGCAGGCTGTCGATCAGCAGCATGTTGACCGGCATCCACACCGGGCCGCGCCAGTTGGAGTTGCCGCCGAAGGCGCGGGTGCGGCTGTCGCCCGGCACGTATTCAATGGCGAACCGCTCCCCCCCGCGCTCCAGCACGTAAGGGCGGGCCTCATGCGCCTTCGACAGCGAGCGGACGCCGTGGGGCGACAGGAACTCGGCCTCGTCCAACATGCGGCGCAGCAGCGCCTTCATGCGGTGGCCGCGCAACAGGGACAGCAAGTGCGTCTCGCCCAGGCCCGGCTCGGTCCAACGGGACACCAGGGCGGCCAGCTCCGGCCGGTGATTCAGCACCCATTGCAGGCGCCCGGCAAAGCCCGGCATGGCGGCGGCCTCGCCCGGCTCCAGCACCTCGACCGCGAACAGCGGGATCAGGCCGACCATGGAGCGGACGCGGAGCGTCTCCGTCGAGCCGTCCGGCAGGCGCAGCACGTCGAAGTAGAAGCCCTCCGCCTCGTCCCACAGCCCGCCCTCGCCCAGGTTCGACATGGTCTCGGCGATCAGCAGGAAGTGCTCGAAGAACTTGGTGGCGACATCCTCATACACCGGGTTGTCGCGGGCGAGCGTCAGCGCGATGCGCATCAGGTTCAGCGCATACATCGCCATCCAGGCCGTGCCGTCCGCCTGGTCCAGCGTGCCCCCGGTCGGCAGCGGCTTCGACCGGTCGAACAGGCCGATGTTGTCGAGTCCCAGGAACCCGCCCTGGAACACGTTGCGCCCGTCCGGGTCCTTGCGGTTCACCCACCAGGTGAAGTTCAGCATCAGCTTGTGGAACACCCGCTCCAGGAAGGCCCGGTCCGGGGCGCCGCTGATCTCCGCGTCGCGCTGGTAGACCCGCAGCGCCGCCCAGGCGTGCACCGGGGGGTTCACGTCGCCGAACGCCCATTCATAGGCCGGCAGCTGGCCGTTCGGGTGCATGTACCATTCGCGGGTCAGCAGGACGAGCTGGTCCTTGGCGAACTGCGGGTCCAGCTCGGCAAAGGCGACGGCGTGGAAGGCGAGGTCCCAGGCGGCGTACCATGGGTATTCCCAGCTGTCGGGCATGGAGAGCACGTCGGCGTTGTTCAGGTGGCGCCAGTCCCGGTTGCGTCCGCGCTTCCGGCATTCGGGCGGCGCGGGCTGCGCCGGGTCGCCGTCGAGCCAGCGTGCCACGTCGAAGCGGTAGACCTGCTTGGTCCACAGCAACCCGGCGAAGGCCTGGCGCTGCACCAGCTTGCGCGCGGGGTCCGGGATGTCCTGGGACAGCACGGCGTGGAACTCGTCCGCCTCCGCCCGGCGCGCCCGCATTGCGTCGGCGCCGTCCACCCCCGGCTTGCCGTCATCGAGGCGCAGCCTGGCCCGGACCTGCACCTGCTCGCCGGGCGGCACGAGGAACTGGGCATGGGCCGCGCATTTGGTGCCGCTGTCGTCGCGGGACACCGCGGCGTGCTCGCCATGCACGACGACATCGTTGATCCCGTCCTTGAACGGCCCGGACCCGTCCGAGCCGAACAGGCGGCGCGTGTTGGTGTCGTTCTCGCAGAACAGCCAGGGGTAGCCGCCCTCCACCTCGAACCGCCGGGGACGCCAGCCCCGGCGCAGCGCCCGCACCGACCCGTCGGCGGCCAGGCGCAGGCTGGGGCGCGGCCCATCCGCCCAGGACCAGGTGTTGCGCGCCCAGAATTGCGGCAGGATGTGCAGCGGCGCCGGTGCGGTCCCGCGGTTCAGCGCCGTCACCTGCATCAGCACGTCATCCGGCCCGGCCTTGGCATACTCGACGGTGACATCGAACCAGCCGGCATCAAACACCCCGGTGTCCTCGATCTCGAACTCCGGCTCGCCGAGGCCGCGGGCTCGGTTGCGGTCCAGCAGTTCCTGGTAGGGAAATGCCTGGTGCGGGTAGCAGTACAGCATCCGCATGTAGGAGTGGGTCGGGGTCCCATCGGTGAAGAAGTAGCGCTCCTTCACGTCCTCCCCGTGGTTGCCCTGCCCGTTGGTCAGGCCGAACAGCCGCTCCTTGAGGATGGGACAGCGCCCGTTCCACAGGGCGAGCGCCAGGCACCAGGTCTGCTGGTCGTCGCTGAACCCGGCCAGGCCGTCCTCGCCCCAGCGATAGGCGCGGCTGCGCGCGTGGTCGTGCGGCAGGTCGTCCCACGCGGCGCCGCCGGGGCTGTAGTCCTCCCGCACCGTGCCCCATTGGCGGTCGCTGAGGTAGGGTCCCCAGCGGCGCCAGCGCGCCCCGGGTCCGTTGGCGCGCAGGCGACGGCCCTCCGCCGTGTCAAACAGGCTCAAGGCGCCGCCATCCGCAGCCTTCGCGGCCCAGCCAGCCCATGCCCTGTTCCCCTGTGCCGCTGAAGGGCATGGGTCGGGCGGCCCCCGCGCGTCTAGCGCGAGCCTTGGTCCCGGCACGGCACGATGCTGGCCGGTGCGGGCGGCTGGGTCGGCGGGGTGAACACCGCGAGGTAGACCGCGCCGCCCTCCAGCGGGTGGAACGCGACCTGGCGGTAGCCGACGGCGCGCAGCTCGCATTCCAGCAGTGCGGGCGGCGTGCCGTGCTGCGAGGTCGCGCGGTCAGCGTCCAGGATCGCGACGCGCCCTCCGGGGCGGAGCGCGGGGAGCAGGTTGGCCAGCAGGCCGAAAGGCTGGTCGATCTCATGATACATGTGCACCAGCAGCGCCACGTCGACCGACGCCGGCGGCAGGCGCGGGTCGTGCGCCTCGCCCAGCGCCACCGTCACGTTGCCCAGGCCCTTCGCCGCGACCCGGCGCCGCAGCCCGGCCAGGTAGTCCGGCATGATGTCCTCGGCGAACACCCGGCCCGCCGGGCCGACGCGCTGCGACAGCCGCACGGTGTAGTAGCCTGACCCGGCGCCGATGTCCGCCACCGCCATGCCGGGCTGGATGCCGAGCAGCTGCATGACGCGGCCCGCCTCCCCCACCCGCTCGCGCGTGTCCTCGCTCGACCATTGGTTGGAGATGATGCTGGCGACCGGGCGCAGCGGCTTGGGAAAGCGGTCCGCGGGGATGCCCGGCGGCGCGACCTGCTGCGCGGCGGCGGACGCGGCGCCGAGGCACAGCAGCGCCAACCCCAGCCATGCGCGCACCGGCCGTCTCGTGCCCGGAGCCGAGGGCTTGGCGTGGACGGTCCGCCGCATCGTTCAGGGAGTCCTCTGCACTTGGGACTGCGACTGGCCGCCTTGAGACGGGCCATGGTCCGCCTGGCCGTCCTGGGAGTGCTCATGGGGTCCATGGCCCTGCGTCTGGCTCTGCTTCAACGGGCGCCAGTCGCGGAAGAACATGGTGCCGATCAGCTCGCCCAGCTTCGCCAGGTCGCGCTGCATACTGTCGAGGAAGTCGTGCAGCCCGTCCGGCAGCAGCCGCAGCACCGGCTCGCCCAGCGCCACGCGCAAGTCCTCGATCCGCTCCAGCACCGGCGCCGTGTCGCGCAGGCCGTAGCGGGAGCGCAGCGCGCTGAAATGCCAGTCCATCTGCCCCACGCACAGCGCGACGCTGCGGGCGAAGGACGTGTCGCCCAGCAGGAACGCGACGACATCCGCCGGCACGAAGCCCGCCTGCGCCACCCGGCGGAACCCGTGATAGCCGGCCGCCGCCCGCAGCAGCGCGTTCCACTGGGTCAGCTCCGCGACCCGGCGCTGCTCCGGCGTGCCGCGGGCCAGCAGGTGATACTTGATGTCCAGCAGCCGGGTCGTCTGGTCGGCGCGCTCGATCAGCCGGCCGACCTCGTAGAAATGCCAGCCCTGGTCGCGGAAGAACGTGCCCTCGGTGATGCCGGTATGCGCCTGCACGCCCTCCTTGATGCGGCGGCACAGGCGAGACAGCGCGTCGCCGTCCAGCTCCCACGGCTCGATGGCCAGCAGGTCGTGGTGGAACACGTTGAGCTGCATCCACATCTCGGTGCTGATCAGCGGGCGCAGCGTGCGCGCGTTGGTGCGGGCAAGCTCGATGCAGGCGGGGATGCCGGTCGGGTTGGTGGGGTCCAGCAGATAGAAGCGCTTGATGCTCGCGGCGTCCATCGCGAGGCCGCGCTCCTGCAGCCCGGCGTCGTCCGCCATGATGGCGACCAGCGCCGCCCAGGACTCGGCCTCCCGCCCCGGGCTTTCGAAGGTCTGCGTCACGTCGATCAGCCGGGCGAGGTTCTCGACCCGCTCGAGGTAGCGGGCCATCCAGAACAGGCCCTCCGCGTCGCGGGTCAGCAGCGGCGTGCGGCGCTGGAGGCCGATCATTCCGCCAGCACCCAGGTGTCCTTCGACCCGCCGCCCTGCGACGAGTTGACGATCAGGCTGCCCTCCTTCAGCGCGACTCGGGACAGGCCGCCGGGCAGCACCCAGGTCTCCCGTCCGGTGATGGCGAAGGGGCGCAAATCAAGGTGGCGCGGGCGCAGCCCGGCCTCGGTCAAGGTGGGCGCCACGCTGAGCGAGATCATCGGCTGGCTGATCCAGTTCGCGGGGTCGGCGACCAGCAGGGCGCGGGCGGCATCGAGTTCGGACCGGCTCGCGCGCGGGCCGACGGTGATGCCGTAGCCGCCGCTCTCCCCCACGGGCTTGATCACCAGCTTGTCGAGATTGGCCAGGGTGTAGGCCAGCCCGTCCGGCTCGCCGCAGATGTGGGTCTCGACGTTCGGCAGGATGGCATCCTCGTCGAGGTAGTAGCGGATGATGCGCGGCATGTAGGCATACACCGCCTTGTCGTCCGCGACTCCGGTGCCGACGGCGTTGGCGAGCGTCACGTTGCCCTGCCGCCAGGCGCCGATCAGGCCGCGCACGCCCAGCAGGCTGTCGGGGCGGAACACGGTCGGGTCCAGGAAGTCGTCGGCGATCCGGCGGTAGATCGTGTGCACCCGGCGCAGCCCCGCCGTCGTGCGCATCCACACCTTGTCGTCCTCCACCGTGAGGTCGGCGCCCTCCACCAGCGGCACGCCCATCTCGCGCGCCAGGAACACGTGCTCGAAGTAGGCGGAGTTGTAGATGCCGGGCGACAGCAGCACGACCTGCGGGTTGTCGATGCCCTCCGGCGCGATCTCGTCCATGGCGCTGCGCAGCCGCCGGCCGTAGTCGTCGACCGGGCGCAGCTTCATGCCGGCCACGAGGTCCGGGAAGGCGCGCAGCATCAGATGCCGGTTCTCGACGACGTAGGACACCCCGGACGGGGTTCGGGCGTTGTCCTCCAGCACGGAGAACGCCCCGCGCTCGTCGCGCACCAGGTCGATGCCGCAGATGTGGACGTAGGTGCCGAAGCGGACGGGGAAGCCCTCCATCTCCGGGCGGTAGTTGGCGTTGCCATAGACAAGCTCGGGCGGGATCACGCCGTCGCGGGTGATGTGCCGGGTGTTGTAGATGTCGGCCAGGAACAGGTTCAGGGCGCGGACCCGCTGGGCGACGCCGCGCTCCAGCACCGACCACTCATCGGCGGCGATGATGCGGGGCACGCAGTCGAACGGCAGGATGCGGTCGATGGCGCTGGACTCGGAGTAGACGGTGAAGGTGATGCCGAGGTTGAACAGGTCGCGCTCCGCCGCCCGCGCCCGCAGGCGCAGGGCGTCGAGGCCGATCTTGGTGATGCGCCGCCGCACCAGCGCCGCCGAGCCGCCGTCGCCGCTGCGGGCCGTGAGTTCGCAGTAGTATGCGCCGGGATCGTAGGAGGAGAACGGGTTGGCGATGTTCGGCTGCATTCAGCGGTCGCGCTTTCGTGGCAAACGGATTCGGCGATGTCGGTGCTGGTGGCTATTGCACGGTGGCAATTTCGGTAGGGCACTGAAGCGAGCGGCCCGCATGGCTGCCGTGAGCAAAATTTAATGCACAGAGCGTGCCTGACTGCAACCGTGAGACCCGCGCCGGCAGCCGGTCCGCCATGGGACTGCGCTCGCGGCATTTTGGCAACAGGCGGCATGAGGTGGAACGTTGCCAGGATTGCTTGTTGCACTTCCGGGCAATACGCGGTTTACCTCAGACGCCGTGCGAGGTGGACCGCACCCACGGCGCGGTCGCGTTCCGACGGGGTGGGAGGATGTTTTTCATGCGTATGCTTGTGTCCGGGCTGCTTGCCATCGCGTTGACCGGCAACGTCGCCGCCGCTCAATGCGTACGGCCGGGCGACTATCCTGCGTTCGACGTCATGGCGCTGAAAACCAAGCTGATGGTGACCGCGCTGACCTGCAGGGCCGATGAGAAATACAACGATTTCGTGATGAGATACCGCCCTGAGCTGGTGTCCCAGGACAAGGCGCTGAGCAGCTTCTTCAGCCGCGCGCATGGCCGCCGCGCCCGCCAGCAGCAGGACGACTACATCACCCAGCTTGCCAACAGCCAGTCGCAGATCGGGCTGACCCAGGGCAGCCTGTTCTGCCGTTACAACCTCGGCACGTTCGATGAGGTGATGGCCCTGCGCAGCGGGGCCGAGCTGACGGACTTCGCGGCGGGCAAGTCGATCACGCAGCCGGTCGTCTCCGCCGAATGCACGGCATCAGCGACGGCACCGGCCGCGCGGTCGCGGGCACGCCGGCGGTCCTAGGCGAGTCGGGCCGCGGTCCTTCCGCCTCAGCAGGCATTCGTCGCTCACGCCACGAACGCCTGCTGAGGAGTCACCGAAGACGCATCATCTTACCTGCTGCGCGTGGAGCGAAGCTCCGCTTTCTCCGAAGACACGCTTCGCAGAACGATGCTCAGCGCAGGACGATCTCGACCCGGCGGTTCTGGGGCTCACGCACGCCATCAGCCGTCCGCACCAGGGGCTGGCGCTCGCCAAAGCCCTGGGTCGTGATCGACTCGCGCGCCACGCCGTCGCGCACCAGTTCGTCCGCCACCGCCTGCGCCCGGCGGACGGACAGGCCCATGTTGTAGCGGTCCGTCCCGGACCGGTCGGCGTGGCCGGCGACCTCGATCCGGGTCAGCTGCACGCGGCCGGCGGCGCCTGCGGCCTCCGCCACGATCTGCCGGGCGCGGGCGGTCAGGTTGGCGCGGTCCCAGTCGAAGAACACCAGATAGGTGCGCGTGGCCTGCTGCGCCGCCTCTGCCAGCGCCGGGGCGGGCGGCACCGGCGGCGGGGCCACGTTGAAGGCGTAGCGCAGGCCGAGCAGCAGGCTGTGGTTGTAGTTGTCGGACGTCCGGATCTGGCTGCTGGACACGGCACCGGGGCCCGAGACGGTGCGCCCGAACTCCCGCTCGCCGGTCAGCGCGTAGTAGCGGTACTCGGCTGTCAGCGAGAGGCCGACGACGGGCGGGACGGGCAGCGAGACCCCGGCGATGGCCTGATAGGCGAAGCTGCTGTCGGTGCCGCCCTGGTTGTCGACCGCGCCGTCCGTGCCGGCCACCCGCAGGCGTCGCGCCACGTAGGCATAGCCCGCGCCGGCGCCGATGTAGGGGAACACGTAGGGGCTGCCGATGTCGAGGTCGAACAGCACGTTGGCCATCGGCCCGTATTTCTGCTCCCGCCCGCCCACTGACCGGGTGCCGGGTCCGGTGCTGCGGAACGAATCGGGCCGGTTGTAGCGGTAGTTCCCCTCCAGCTCGACGCGGACGCCGTTGCCGAAGCCGTAGCCCAGGCTGCCCACGCCCACGATGCCGGCCTGGAAGCCGACGCGCGCGCCGGACGGCGCCACGGCGCCGAGGGTGCGGATGCTCTTGATGCGCTCGTCCTGCATGAAGTTGCCGCCCCCGCCTGCGCCGATATACAGGCCGCTGACCGGCTGGGCGCGAGCCGCGCCTTGGAGGGCCAGGGCGGCGAGCAGCGTGGTCGCCAGCAGGGTCGAGCGCATCGGCGAAGCCTCCGGAAACAGCAAGGGCCGGTCCACGCGCGGACCGGCCCCAGCTTCAGTCACAACTCCACGTCAGCAAGCGGTCGTGCCGGTTAGCGCAGCACGATCTCGACGCGGCGGTTCTGCGGCTCGCGCACGCCATCCGCGGTCTGCACCAGCGGACGGCTCTCGCCGAAGCCCTGGACCGTGATGGCCTGACGCGGCACGCCGAGACGCACGAGTTCAGACGCGACGTTCTGCGCCCGGCGGACCGACAGGCCCTGGTTGTAGCGCGGCGTGCCCGACCGGTCCGTGTGGCCCGACACCTCGATGCGGGTGACCTGAACGCGGGTGGTGGCCTGCGCGGCCTCCGCGATGATCTGGCGCGCACGGTCCGTCAGGTCCGCACGATCCCAGTCGAAGAACACCAGGTAGGTGCGCGCAGCTTCCCGAACCGGGGCAGGCTCGGCCATCGGCGGCGGGGGCGGCGGGGCGGCGTTGAAGGCGTAGCGGACGCCCAGCATGGCGCTGTGGTTGTACTCCTCGTTGAACCGGATCCGCGCGCGCGTCGAAACGCCGGGCGCGAAGTACTGGTAGTTGTAGGTCCGCTCGCCCTGCATCCCGAGGAAGCGATACTCGGTGGTGATGGCCAGGCCCGGCACCGACGCGATCGGGAAGGCCGCGCCGACGATGCCCTGATAGGCGAAGGCGCCCCGGCCGTCGTTGGTGCGGGCCAGCTCGTTGAAGCCGGCCGGGAAGCCGGCGACCGGACCCGGGTTGCCGCTGAAGCGGACGTTCTGGTGCTGCGCCCAGACATAGCCCGCGCCGACGCCGACATACGGGGAGATCGCCGCCGGGAAGAAGCCAAGGCCGAGCACGTTCGGGTCGAAGTCATAGAGGACGTTGACCATCCCGCCATACTTCCGCTCATCGCCGCCAGCCCTGTTGAAGCCCTGGAGGGCGCCCCCGCTGATGCCGTTGAACTTGTTGCTGCGGTAGTTGCCCTCGACCTCGAGGCGCAGGCCGTTGCCGAGGCCGTAGCCGATGCTGAACAGGCCGACGAAGCCGACGTTGGTCTTGATCTTGGTGCTGGTCAGGCCGCGCACATCCAGGTTGGTCTGCGCGATGCCGGCCTCAGGGAATCCGACGGACTTGACCTTCTCGTTCTGCAGGAAGTTGGCACCGGCGCCGGCGCCGATGTAGAGGCCACTCACGGCCTCGGCTTTTGCAGCTATGGGGGCGGCCAGGACGGTCGCGGCCAGTAGCGCGCTGCGGAGCTTCATACTTTCTCTCCTCAATTACAAACTGCGCGTTCAACGCATCCGGGGGCCTGCGGGACTGTTCCCCCGCCTCTCGGTACACATACAATAACACCGTTGGACGCGGTTGCGATAAGGCATCAAGAGTTTCGTAACGCATGTGTCCGAAAAGGCACAGCAGGCTGAGCAGATATACCACACATCGGCGTGAGCCTTCGCCGAGGCCAGCCATAAGCGCTTCAACTTATTGGTTTGCGCTAGACGATGCGGGCCTCGAACGGCGGCAGCAGGTCCGGCGCCTCGAATTCCAGCACCCACAGGTCTGGGTCGCGGCCGACCTGCCGGGCCACGTAGGCGTCGGCCTTGTCCTGGGCCACCTCGCCTGGCCCGGTGGCGCGCATCCAGGCGACGTCGCCCTCCCCGACCCGGACCTGCGACAGCACGCACAGGCCCTCCCGCCCACGCAGCACGACCAGGACGCCGCCGGCGTCCGGGTCGCCGCTGCGCAGCACGGCGCCGGGCCGTCCGTCCACGTCGCCCATGCGCAGCGCCATCTGCACCCACAGCTTCGCCTTGATCCTTGGTTCCGCCATGCCGTGCTCCCCTGTCATCGCCGAACGCCCCATGTGGCGCGCGCCGCGCCCGATCCCAGCCGGCGGTCGCAGTACGGCCAGAAGGGGCTTGGCGCCGGGTCCCTTGAAGCCGGCGCACGGCGCTGCCACAACTGGCGGGAGGAGGCTGCGATGGACCCCAAGACCCTGACGCCGGCGCAACGCGCCTACGAGCAGAAGCGTGCCGCGAAGGCGGGCAAGTCGCTGGAGAGCTGGCTGGACGCGAAGCAGAAGCGCGCCGCCGCCGAGGTCAAGGCCGCCCCGCCGCCCAAGAAGAAGCCCGGCCTGATCTCACGCCTGCTGGACCGCGCGCACAAGCCGCTTTGAGGCCAGCAGCGCCGGGACTCGTCGCCGCCCACGCGGACTGGAGCGTCGATCCCGGCAAGCGTTGGATGGCGCTCGCCCTGCCGGACGCGGCCGGCTGGGCGCTGCGGGCGGAGCCGGTCGGCGACGTCTCGACGCTGCTCGCCCGGCTCCGTACCCAGGCGCAGGGGGCGCCGGTCGCGCTGGGCGTCGATTTTCCGATCGGCCTGCCGCGCGCCTATGTCGCGGGGCACCTGGACCTTGGCCCGGCCATGCATTTTCCCGGCTTCCTGCGCCGGTTGGCGGACCGGCCCGGCTTCCTGCCCAGCTTTCTTTCGGTGTGCGGCACGCTC
>CAHJXG010000103.1 GCA_903644035.1 Rhodospirillales bacterium | reverse complement strand
CGCCTCGGCCCGCGCCGGGCGCGCCGCCAACGCGCCGGCGCCGAGCAGCGCGCCGCGCCGGGTCAATCGCAAACCGTTCATGGTCAATCCTCGTGTGTGATCATCGTCCGGCCCAATGCACCACGCGCCGCTCGATCAGCACAAGGATGCGGTCGATGGCGATCCCCGCCAGCCCGATCATCGCAATGCCGGCGAACACGTAGTCGGACCGCAGGAAGCGCCCGGCGTCCATGATCATCCAGCCGATGCCGTTGGAGCCGGCGATGATCTCGGACGCGATCAGCGTGCCGTAGACGATGCCCAGCGCCAGCCGGGCGCCGATCAGCACCTCCGGCAGCGCCGACGGCAGCACGACGTGGCGCAGCACCTGCCACTCGCTGGCGCCAAGCGCACGGGCTACCCGCAGCCGGTCCGGCGGCACGTTGCGCACGCCGTCCCGCGCCGCGACGGCCGCGACGGGCAGCGCCGCGAGGAACAGCATGGTGATCTTGCTGGTCTCCCCGATGCCGAGCCAGACGATCAGCAGCACGAGGTAGGCGAGCTGCGGCAGCGGGCGCAGGAACTCGATGAACGGCGCCGCCGCCGCGTCGACCCGCGGGGCAAAGCCCATGCCGAGGCCCAGCAGGGTGCCGGCCGCGGCGCCGGTCAGGAACCCTGCCCCGACCCGGAGCAGGCTCATGCCCATGTGCTCAAGCAGTGAGCGTCCCTTGTAGCCCTCCTGCACCAGCTCGGTCAGCCCGTCCCACAGGTCGAGCGGCCCCGGCAGGAACAGGTCCCGCACCAGCCCACCGCTGGTCACGCCGACCCACAGCGCCAGCAGCACCCCGGCGCTCAGGCCCGTGATCGCCCAGGACGGCAGCGACCGCAGCATCAGTCCCGCCCGCGCCAATGCACCAGCCGCCGGTCCAGCACCCGCATCATCCAGGCCAGCGTCACGCCCAGGCCCCCCAGCAGCAGGATGCACAGCACGATCACGTCGTTGCGCAGGAAGCTGCTGGCGGAGATCACCATCCAGCCCAGCCCGTCCGTCGCGGCCAGAAGCTCCGCCGACACGACGGTGGAGAACGCCGCCGCCAGCGCCACCTGCAGCCCCGTCAGCACCATGGGCGCAGCAGACGGCAGCACGACGTGGCGGAAGAGCTGGAACGGGCTGGCCCCCATCGCGAGCGCCACCTGGAGGCGCTGCTTGTTCACCCCGCGGACGCCTGCGGCGCTGGCGGCCACGACGATGGGGAACGCCGTCAGGAACAGCAGGGCGGACTTCGACAGGTTGCCGGTGCCGAGCCACAGGATCAGCAGGATCATGTAGGACAGCGGCGGCAGCGGGCGCATGAACTGGATGATCCAGTCGAGCGCCGCCGCGGTCACGCGGCTGCTTCCCATCCACAGGCCCAGCGGCACGCCGGCCAGCACCGCCAGCCCGAACCCGGCGCCCAGCCGCCCCAGCGTGGACAGCGCGTTGCCCCACAGCGTGGTGCCTCGATACCCGTTCCGCAGGATGTCAGACGCCGCCGCCCAGACATCCCCCGGCGAAGGCAGCAGGTCGCGCGGCACGGCACCGCCTGCCGAGAGCGCCCACCACCCCAGCACCATGGCCGCAACCGAGATCACGCCGAACGCCGAAACCGGCACACGGCGTTGGCGCGCCGGGGCCGGACCCGGCGGCGCGGCGACCGCGATCCCAGCCGCCGGCCTGCTTGCAGCACTCGTCACCATGAGCTGCACCATGACCTGCCGTTTTGCAATGCATGTGCCATGCCCTGTCATGGCGGCCACCGCCTCGACGCGCAAGACCCTGCGCCGGGCCTGCCTTGAACCCCCAGTCGTCCTACGCCATCGAGCTGGGCCGGTAGAACGGCTGGTGCTGCGCCGTGTCCATGTAGCCGGCGTAGAACCGCTTGATGTGCGGCAGCAGCGCCTTCGACAGGTTGCGGCGCTGCACCTCGTCATCGGACAGGGCGTGAGCCAGGTCGTCGTGCAGCGCCTTCAGCGCCGCCGCCTGGTCCACCCGGGTGAAGCGCCCGTCGGCGTAGAGCGTCTCGCCGCCGCACATCACGTGCCGCACGCCGCCGGTCTTCGCCCGCTGGATCACCGCGTCGAGCACCGGGGTCTCCTCGTCCAGATAGGGATAGCTGATCTGCTGCCAGTCCAGCAGCACCAGGTCCGCCGCCGTGCCGACCTCCAGCGTGCCCAGCTGGTCCCCGAACGCCGTGGTGCGCGCCCCGCCTACCGTCGCCATGGTCAGCACCTGGTCCATCGTCGGCACGTCGTCCTCCATGCCGGGCACGCGGTGCGCGCGCAGCACCAGCCGCATCTCCTGCAGCATGTCGCGGTCGTCGTTGATCCCGGCCTCGTCCAGCCCGATGGCGACGTTGACGCCCGCCTGCGCGAACCGGTTCAAGGGCGCGACGCCCGAGCGCAGCCGGAAGTTGGAGCTGCAGTTGTGGCAGATGCAGGTGCCGGTCTCCGCCACCCGGGCGATGTCGCGCTCGTTCAGCCAGACGCCGTGGCCCAGCGTCATCCGCTTATTCATCAGCCCGAACCGGTCGAGGTACTCGACCGCGGTGCCGCCGCCCCGGCGCTTCGCGTACTCCTTCTGGTAGGCGGTCTCGACCAGATGCATGTGCAGCGGCACGTCATACCGTTCGGACGCCTCCGCCAGCCGGGTCAGCGCCGCGTCGCTGCACCAATGCAGGTTGGCCGGGGCCAGCTGGATGCGGACCCGGTCCTTGCCGGCGTGCGCCCCGTGCATCGAGGCGAACATGTCCATGGCGCCGTCGAGCGACAGCTGGAACCGGTCGAACCACGCCTGCATCGGTCCGCGCAGCTCCGGCGGCAGGGAGGCGACCAGCTCCGCATCGTCCTGGTAGATCAGCCGGTTCTGGTCGCGCACGGCGTAGCAGTAGGACACGCGCATCCCGATGTCCTCGTAGGCGCGCACGACATCGTTGGCGCGCGCCTGCACCTCCTCCGCCGTGCCCGGCAGCCAGCCGTGGATGTGCTGCACGGCCGTGATGCCCGACCCCACCATCTCGAACGCCGAGTACAGCGTGTCGAGATAGAGGTTCAGGTTGCGCGCCACCATCCGCGTCACGAACCACAGCTCCAGCGGCATGTCGGGCGAGCCGAGCTGCACCGGCGTGAGCCCGACATGGTGGTGCCCGTTCACGAAGCCCGGCAGCAGGATCTCCGTCCCGGTGCCCACGACCGGGGTGTCGGGATACCGGCGGTGCAGCGCCTCGAACGTGCCGACCGCGACGATCACCCCGTCCTCCTGCAGCACGGCGCCGTCCGGCATCGTCTCGACCGGGGTGCGGCCCGTCCTGGGTAGAAGGGCGGCGCGGCTGCGGATCAGCGTCGTGGCCATAAGCGGGTCTCCGAAGGGTCAGGCGGGAAGGGCTTCCTGCTCGGCGAAGGCGCGGTCCACCTCGTCCTGCAGCAGGCCGGTGAGCTGGCGGCGCAGCGCCTCGGCGGCCGGGCTGAACGGGTCGCGCGGGCGCGGCATGTCGATGGGCACGACGGCCTTGATCCGCCCGGGCCGCGAGGTGAACACCACGACCCGGTCGGCCAGCGCCACCGCCTCGTCGATATGGTGGGTGACGAACAGCACGGAGGCGGCGGACGCGCGCCAGACGTCCAGCAGGAAGTCCTGCATCTTGCTCCGCGTCTGCACGTCGAGCGCCGCGAACGGCTCGTCCATCAGCAGCACCTTGGGCCGCATCGCGAGCGCGCGCGCGACGGCAACGCGCTGCCGCATCCCGCCCGACAGCTCGTCCGGCCGCTTGTCGATGGCCTCCGCCAGGCCCACCCGGGCCAGCGCCTCCCTGGCCGCCGCACGCCGGGCGTCGGGCATGTCGCCGCGGATCGACAGCCCGAACGCCACGTTCTGGCCCACGGACAGCCACGGGAACAGCGAGGTCTCCTGGAAGATCAGGCTGCGGTCCGGCGACGGTCCCGCCACCTGGCCGCCGAACGACCACAGCTCACCCATCGTCGCGTCCTGCAGCCCGGCGATCAGATACAGCAGCGTGCTCTTGCCGCAGCCGGACGGGCCGAGCAGCACGACGAACTCGCCCGGCGCCACCGCCAGGTCGATGTCCCGCAGCGCCTCATGCGCGCGGGGCGTGCCGGGCGCCCACACCTTGCCGACGCCGCGGCAGGTCACGGCGTCGAAGGCCGGGACGCTAGAGGCCACGCAGCGCCTCCGACCCCTTCGGCACCCAGTACAGCAGCCGGTTCTGCAGCAGCCGCAGCGCGAAGTCGAAAGCGAAGCCCAGCACGCCGATCAGCGCGATGGTGAAGAACACCAGCGACGGGTTAAAGGTGTTGCGCGCCAGCATGATGACCTGGCCCAGCCCGTAGCCGACGCCGGTGCTCTCGGCGATCAGCACCGCCATCCAGGCGGCAAACAGGTTCATGCGCAGCACCAGCAGCATGCCCGGCAGGATCGCCGGCACGATCACCCGGGCGTAGATCTGCCGCTTGCTCGCCCCCATGGTGCGGGCGACGTGGATGAAGTTGCGGTTCACCCCGTCGATCTGCGCGATGGTGGACAGCGTCATATGGAACAGCAGGGCGACGACGACCATGAACACCGCCGGGCGGTTGCCGATGCCGAACATGAAGATCGCCACCGGCAGCCAGGCGATGGGCGACACCGGCGCCAGCAGCGTGATGGTCGGCAGCGTCAGCCGCTCGAACAGCAGGAAATACCGGATGGCGACGCCGAGCGACACCGACAGCACGGAGGCGATCACGAGGCCGCTCAGCACCCGCCCGATGGTGGCGCCCGCCGTGTAGACCACGGCCAGCGCCGGCGGCGGCCCGGAGTCCATGCCCGCGCCCACCTGCCAGCGGCTGACGGTGTTGAAGAACTTGGCCTGGCCCGCGATGTTGCCCAGGAAGACGTGCGGCGGCGGCAGCAGCCGCGGATCGGCCAGGCCCGCCGCCCACAGCGCCTCCCAGATGGCGCAGAACATGCCGATGCTGACGACGGCCCAGCCGAGCTTGCCGACCCAGGGCGGCAGGCTCGGCCGCCGCAGCGCCATGGCCGGGGCGTTGAGGGCGACGGACACGGCGGCTACGCCGACTTGAGCTTCAGCTTGCCGTAGAGGTCCGGGTTCTCGGCGATCGCCTGCTCCAGGAACGTCCAGTCGATGGCCTCGCGGCCAGGCTTCTTCTTGATGTAGCCCATGTCCTGGATCGAGTTCACCCGGTCCAGGATGAACTGCGTCTGGCTGCGCGCATCGACCACGGAGGGCTGCTTGCCCATCGCGATCCGCGCGTTCTCCATGCTGGTCTTATAGTAGCGGCCCACCAGGGTCTCGAGCGTCCTCTGCGGCTCCTGCTCCGCCATCAGCTGCGCCGTCATCATGCCCTTGATCAGGGCGCGCAGCCCGGCCGGGTTCTTCCTGATCAGCTCGTCGCTGACCGCGAGCACGCAGTCGGTGTAGCCCGGCCCGTAGATGTCGAGGCCGTCGGACAGCTTCACCGCCCCCTTCACGTCGTTGAGCAGCGCCGTGCCGTAGGGCTCGATGGTGCAGAGCATGTCGAGCGACCCGGCGCGGAACGCCTCCACCGCCTCCGGCGTGTTGCCCATGTAGCGGACGTTGACGTCCTTGAAGGCGACCCCGTTCTTCTTGAACCAGTCGTACGGCAGCACCTCCAGCGTATCGAGCTGGAACGTGCCGAGCGTCTTGCCCTTCAGCTTCGCCGGCGTGTCCAGCCCCGGCTGCGCCAGGAGGACGCAGCCCTCGATGCCGCCGCCCGCCACGATCTTCACCGGGGCGCCGGCGTCGTACAGCGCCACGAAGCTGGTGTAGGGCATCAGACCGGCGTCGACCTGGCCCGCGCCCAGGAACGTCACCTGCTCGGCGAAGGTCGGCGTCGGCACGAAATCCAGGATCAGCCCATCGCGCTGCGCCGTCTGCATCGCGTTGGCCAGATAGAAGTTCAGGTTGCAGAAGCCGCCGCCGAAGGTCGAGGTGATGTGGCTTTCCGCCGCCCGCGCCCCGTGGCTGCACCCCATCAGGCTGATCGCGCCGAGTGCCGCCCCCTTCAGCGCCGCCCGCCGGCTGACCGGCCCGTTCCAAACGGTGTTGCAGGCGAGTGCGCTGGCCATGCCGGGAACCCTTCCACGAGTTTGGTGAGGGAAGCACAGCAAGCGCCGTGCCATCACCCAGCCGCCAAGGCGCGCTCCATGAACGAGGCCGCCGCCAGGACGCGCCAATCGGCCAGCCGAGGCCCGACAATCTGCAAGCCGACCGGCAGCCCTCCCTCTCCCACGCCGCACGGGATGCTGAGGGCCGGCGCGCGCGCGTGGTTGAACAGCGGCGTGAACGCGGCGTGGTCGCGATGCGCCGCCGGGCGAGATCGGAAGAGCGT
>CAHJXG010000102.1 GCA_903644035.1 Rhodospirillales bacterium | reverse complement strand
CGCTGCACCGCCTGCCAGTTCTCCGCCACGTAGACCGGGCTGTTGGACGCGGCGAGCGGCGGACGGCCGAGGACGTGGTCCGCCCCTTTCTCGCCGATCATGATCGTCGGCGCGTTCAGGTTGCCGGTGGTGACCAGGGGCATGATCGAGCTGTCGATCACCCGCAATCCTTCCAGCCCGATCACCCGGGTCTCGGGGTCCACCACCGCCATCGGGTCGTCCACCCGGCCCATCCGGCAGGTGCCGGACGGGTGGTAGGCGCTCTCGACCTTCTGCGCGATGAAGGCGTCGATCTGCTCGTCGGTCTGCACGTCGGCGCCGGGCTGCAGTTCCTCTCCCCGGAACCGGTCGAACGATGCCTGGGCGAAGATCTCCCGGGTCAGCCGCACGCAGGCGCGCATCTCCGCCCAGTCGTCGGGGTGGCTCATGTAGTTGAAACGGATGCTCGGCTTCGCCCGCGAATCGGCCGAGGTCAGCGACACCCTGCCGCGGCTCTTTGACCGCATCGGGCCGACATGCGCCTGGAAGGCATGGCCGGACGACTTGACCTTGCCGTCATAGGTCACCGCCACAGGCAGGAAATGATACTGGATGTCCGGCGACTGGATGCCGGCGCGGCTGCGGATGAAGCCGCAGCTCTCGAAGTGGTTGGTGGCGCCCAGCCCGTCATGGCGCAGCATCCAGCGCGCCCCGATCATCGCCTTCGACCAGGGGTTCATGATCGAGTGCAGCGTGACCGGCTCCTTGCACGCCACCTGGAAATAGAACTCCAGATGGTCCTGCAGGTTCTCGCCCACGCCCGGCAGGTCATGCACCAGGGGAATGCCGAGCTGGGCCAGCTCCTGCGCCGGGCCGACACCTGAAAGCTTCAGCAGCTGCGGCGAGTTGATGGGGCCGCCGCACAGGATGACCTCGCGCCGCGCCCGGGCCAGGTGGTTCATGTCACCGTGACGGTATCGGACGCCGGTGGCGCGCCGCCCCTCGAAGACCACCGCGGAGGCCAGGGCGTGCGTGACCACAAACAGGTTCTTGCGGGACAGGGCGGGCTTCAGGTAGGCGCTAGCGGCGCTCCATCGGCGGCCGTTGTGCACCGTCATGCCCATCCGGCCGAACCCCTCCTGCTGGAAGCCGTTGTAATCCGCGGTCGCGGGGTAGCCAGCCTGCTGCGCCGCCTCCAGCCAGACGGCGTGCAGCGGGTTTTCCAGCGTGCCGTATCGGGTGTGCAGCGGCCCGGCGTCGCCGCGGTATTCGTCGCCTCCCTCCTCCAGCGTCTCGGCCCGGCGGAAATAGGGCAGCACGTGCTTGTAGCTCCAGCCCGCCGCGCCCTCCTCTTCCCACCGATCGAAGTCCTGCGCGTTGCCGCGCACATACACCATGCCGTTGATCGACGACGATCCGCCCAGCACCTTGCCGCGCGGCGTGTGCAGCCGGCGCCCGCCCAGGTGCGGCTCCGGCTCGGTCTCATAGGACCAGTCATATTTCGGCATGTTCATCGGGATGGACAGCGCGCTCGGCATCTGGATCAGCACCGAGGCGTCGGACCCGCCATACTCCAGCAACAGGACCGTGGCCGCGCCGTCCTCCGTCAGCCGGTTCGCCAGGACGCAGCCAGCCGAACCCGCGCCGACAACCACGTAGTCATAGATTTCCGCCATGGCAGGCGCCCCTCAATGCGGCGCTTCGGCGGCGCCGGGTGCCGGGTCACCGCTTCTGCCCTGCACGCAACGATTGATCGCCGCTGGGCCATTGTCATGGGCCGAGTTTGACTGCTTCATGCTGCCAAAAGGCAGGTCAATTGATGTCAAATTAAAGGCGTTGCCCAGCGCGCGTGCCAGGTGAGGTCAGCAGGCCCCAAGATGCACGCAGCGCCCTTTGGCCCCGAGGCTCAGCAGGCAGCCTGCGGCGGGTCGGTGCCGGCGCCTCGGCCCATCGCCATGCACCGGGGCCGGACGCGCACATGGCGGCGTCAGCGCCGTGCAGGCACGCCAAGCTCCGCCGACAGCTCGGCGATCCGCTTCTGCAGGCTCTGCCGCAGGGTTTGCGCGCTGTGCGACTTCATCCCGGCCAGCGTCTCGCGCAGTTCGCGAAGCAGCTTTTCCTTTTCCTCCCGGGACCGCTTAACCGGCTGGTTGTCTGACCGCTGACCCTCGAAGGCGCGCATGGCCTCTTCTCCCTGAAAATCGCAAAGCATCGGGTGCGGCAGGAGCGCCGCCCGACCACCGCGGCGCTACCGTTCGGAGAGCGCCTTGATGTTGTCCAACCCGGCGCGGTAGACGCCGCTCATCGCCTTGGCCGCGGCGGCGTCATCCGCGCCGCCCGCCGGGTGAAAACTGCCGCGCCAGGTGATCACGGACCCGCTGCCCGCCGGAGCCACGCCGATCGTGGAGGTGTAATCGGTGACCGGGAGCACCTTCGGGTCCACCTTGAGGATGGTGTAGCTGTAGCTCTGGCCCGTGTTCGCCGTCAGCCGTTCGGTGACGGTTGGGCTGCCCGGCGCCTTGAGCGTGATGATGCGCACCGAGCCGATGTCATCGCCCTTGTCCGCCGGGCTGCTCTCGGCGCCGGGAAGCCAGGCGGCAATCGCGTCGAACTTGCCGATCATCCCCCAGACCTTGGCCGGCGCCGCGGCCGTCGCCACCGTCTCCGTCACCTCGACGGCCGCGGCAGGCTGGACGGATGCGGCGAGGAGCGCGGCGCAGGCGGCGAGGGTCATCGGACGGATCATGACGTTTCCCGAGTCTTGGCTTGTTGACCCTGACCATAGTCGAACGACACAAACAGGTGCAACTTGGCACGATTTTGTTGAGTGAATGGCGCAGTGGGCGAACTGCAAGCGGCGGGCTGCATATGCTGGGCATTGCTGCGGCGAAGAGGGATGGCGGCCGGTCCATCCCGCCGAGGATCACTCCCCCGCAGGCAGCGCGGCAACCGGACTGCCTTGGCCGCACAGGCCGCGATAGACCAGCGCCCCCACGCTCGCGCCGATCAGCCAGCCCCAGTCGCCCACGTTGAAGATCATCCCGTAGGCGCCAAGCAGCGACAGCCCGATCGACAGGGCGCCGGACACCGCCAGCGCGATCAGCGCCTTGTGGTTCCAGCCGCCGTCGTAGTTGAAGCTCCCCTGCGGCGACATCGTGTAGAGTTCCTCGACGGAGATGACCTGCCGTTTCACGAGATAGTAGTCGGCGATCATGATGCCGAACATCGGCCCGAGGACCGAGCCGAAGATGCTGACGAACAGGGTGATGGCCGACGGGCTTGCGACGAACAGCCAGGGACACACCAATACTGACAGGACGGAGGTGATCAGTCCGCCCAGCTTGAAGTTGATATGCTCCGGGCTGAGGTTCGAGATGTCGTAGGCCGGCGATACGAAGTTGGCGACGATGTTGATGCCCATGGTCGCCACGATGAAGGTGATCGAGCCGATGATGACGACGATCGGGTTGCCGATCCTCTCGACGACCAGGATCGGGTCCATGATCGCCTCCCCAAAGACCTTGAGGGTTCCCGCCGTGGCGATCACGGTGATGATGGAGAACACCAGGAAGTTGACGGGAAGGCCGAGAAAGTTGCCCATCCTCATCGTGGCCTCGTCCTTGCCGAACCGGGCGAAGTCGCCGAAATTCAGCAGCAATGCGGAGAAGTAGGCGACGATCAGCATCGCGGCGTTGGCCATCACGCCGACCGTCGCGGCGTTGGACGCAGCCGGCGGGCTGAGCTGCAGCGCGAGGCTGGAGAAGCCGCTCTGCCACAGGATCCAGATCGCCAGCGCGAACATGACGACATAGACCACCGGCCCGCAGAAATCGATGAAGCGGCGGATGCGCTCCATGCCGCTCAGGAAGATGACGAGCTGAAAGCTCCACATGAACAGGAAGCTGAGCCATGCGAGCGTGGACAGGCCCAGGACATTGTTGTGCGTCAGGCCGGCCGCCGATGGCGCCAGGGTGATGACGAGAACCTGGACAGCCTTGGATGCAAAATAGGTCTGCACGCCATACCACACGATGCCGACCACGCCCCGCACGATCGCCGCGAGGTTCGCGCCCATCACGCCGAAGGAGATGCGCGCCACCACCGGGAACGGGATGCCGTAGCGCAGCGACGGGCGCCCGATCAGGTTCATCAAGAAATAGACGGCGGTGATGCCGACCAGCATGGAAATCAGCACCTGCCAGCCGGTAAGCCCAAGAAAGAACAGGCTCGCGGCGAAGGTGTAGCCGCCCACTGAGTGGACGTCGGACATCCACATGGCAAACAGGCTGAACACGCCCCAGGTGCGCCCCTCGGGCGCGGTCGGGGCGAGGTCGTGGTTGTACAGCCTCGGATGGGCACCCGTGATGAGGACGGTTGGGACTTCGCTGCTCGCCGACATCGTGAACCTCCCGGGGGGCCGCGGATGACCGCCGGCCTGGCGCGTTCGCCACCAGTCGGCAGATCCCAACTGACAGCAACACGGTGTCGATGCAGGCAAAGATCATGCCAATTGATGGCGTATGCTTGACGGCCTGCACACGCTATTGGGTCAGTCGCCACTTCAACCCGGAAACCATCATGGCCGATCAGCCGCATTTTGAGCTTTATGCCTTCTGGCGCACCTCGGCGACCTATCGCGTGCGGGTGGCGCTCAACCTCAAGGGCTTGGCGGCGCAGGAGCGCATCGTCAACATCGACGCCGGCGAGCAGCGCGGCGAGGCGTTCCTTGCCATCAACCCGCTGGGCGCGATCCCCGCCCTCATCGAGGCCGGCGCGCCCCCGCTCACCCAGTCATCGGCGATCCTCGAATACCTCGACGAGATCGCGCCGAACCCGCCTCTGCTGCCGGCCGACCCGCACGGGCGGGCGCGGGTGCGCTCGATCGCGGCGATGCTGGCGGCGGACACCCACCCGCTGATCACCCCGAGGATCAAGCGCTACCTCATGGAGCACGGCTTCGACGACGCGGCCTGGCGCGCGTGGCAGATCCAGTGGTTCTCGACCGGGCTGCGCGCCGTGGAGCAGCGGCTCGCGTCGGACGGGCAGACCGGCCGGTTCTGCCACGGCGACGCGGTGACCACGGCCGACATCGTGCTCATGAGCATCCTCGTCGTGGCCCGCGTGTTCAAGATCGAGGTCGCCGGCCTTCCGACGATTGATCGGGTGGCGGCGCGGTGCGAGGCGCTGGAGGCGTTTGCCAAGGCCGATCCGATGCGGCAGGACGGCGCGCCGCAGGGCTGACCCTGCATTCAAACATCCAGCCGCCGCCGCACCAGCCCATTTCAGGCCTGCCATGGACCGCAATGTTCATGGTTTGCAATGAATTGTAAGTCGTATTGTCATGCAACGGTCACATGATTGAGGGCGACAATGGCTCAACCGGCTTTGGCACAGGCTGCACACCCCGTTCAAGGCGCACCCACGATCCTGACGGCGTCCGAGATCATACATGAGATCGGACACGCCAGCCCGTCGCGAGCCTTGCGCCGGCGGTCCGCGGCCCGCGCCTGGCTGGGTGCCGGCATGTTGGGCGGGCTGGTGTGCTGGCGGGCTGTCGCCGACCATTTCGCGCTGTCACGGCAAACCGACGAGTACGTCTCAGCGACGGTCAACCAATGGGCGTCGCGCAACGAGATCATCAACCATGCCGTGTACATCGCGAGCCAGACCGACTTCGTGACCGGTGCGCTGATGGTCGCCTTGCTTTACTACTGCTGGTTCAACAGCAACTCGATGGAGGCGCGGGCGCGGCTGTTGCTCGGGTTCGGCGCGGTCCTGATATCGGCCGTGACGAGCCGGCTGCTGCAGATCTCGCTGCCGCTCCGACTGCGGCCGATGCACACCGTGGAGAGCGGGTTCAACCCTTTGCCCGGCATCGACCCGACGCTTGCCAGCAACTGGGGGTCGTTCCCCAGCGATCACGCCGCGCTGTTCTTCGCCCTGGCCGCGGTCGTCTGGCGGCAGTCTCGCTGGCTGGGCCTGCTCGCGACCGCAAGCGCCCTGTTCGGCGTGCTGCCGCGGGTTTACCTGGGGCTGCATTACCTGAGCGACGTCGTGGCCGGGGCGGCGCTCGGCATGGGCCTTGTGTTCATGCTGGAGCGGTTCGGGCCGCGCGCCTTGGCGGAGCAGGGTGTCGCATGGGTGCAGCGGCGGACGGGCTTGGCATATGGCATCGCGTTCCTGATGAGCTTCGAGGTCGCGACGCTGTTCGAGGACATTCGCCAGGCTGGGCGCGGCGTCCCCGCCGTGTTGAAGCAGTTCGGCCTGTGATGCCGGCACGGGAGCGCTGAGCGCGGTCCCCGGCAGCGGCGGCCACATTGCGGAGCGCACGCTGAGCCGCGCGCATTGCAAAGCACACGGCGGACACGCTCTATGATGCCGCGGCACTGCAGAGGGCGCATGATCCATGGTGACGAAAGCCTACCTTGCCGGCCCGGACGTCTTCCTGCCCGGCGCCGTCGGCCACGCCCGCCGCAAGATCGGGATCTGCGCGCGTCACGGCCTGGAGGGCCTGGCGCCGCTGAACGAGGACGTGGCGAGCCTGCAAGGCATGGGGCCTGAGGATGCCTGGGCCACCATCTACCGCAAGGACATCGCGATGATGGAGGCGTGCGATGTGATCATCGCCAATCTCACGCCGTTCCGCGGCGCCTCCGCCGACAGCGGCACTCTGATCGAGGTCGGTTGGTTCCTCGGGCGCGGCCGGCCGGTATTCGGCTACTCCAACACCGCCACGCCCTTCGCCGAGCGCTGCCAGCAGCAGGTCGCGGCGCGGCCCGACCCCCTGCCCGGCCTGAGCGTCGAGGGCTTCGGCCTGCCGGACAACCTGATGATCCAGGGCGCTGCGGTGCAGGGCGGCGGCGAGCCTGTCGTCCTGCCGCATGACGGGCGTGACCGGCCCTTCGACTCGCTTGAGGTGTTCGAGGCCTGCGTGGCGCTGGCCGCCCGCCGCCTGGGTGGAGCCTAGGGCATGGCCCGCAAGATCATCATCGACACCGATCCCGGGCGGGACGACGCCGTCGCCATCCTGCTGGCCCTGGCGGCGCCGCAGGAGCTTGACATTCTCGCCCTGGTCGCGGTCGCCGGAAACGTGCCGATCGCCCGCACGGAGAGCAATGCGCGCCGCCTGCTTGAACTGGGCGGGCGTCCGGACATCCCGGTCTATGCCGGCTGCGCCCGCCCGCTGGTGCGCCCGCCCATCACCGCCGAGCACGTGCATGGCGGCACCGGCCTGCACGGCCTCGACCTGCCGGAGCCGCAGGTTCCGTTGCGGCCGGAGCACGGGGTGGACGCCCTGATCGCGGCGTTGCGCGCGGCGCCGCCCGGGGAGGTCACCGTGTGCCTGCTCGGGCCTGCCACCAACCTCGCCATGGCGCTGGTCAAGGCGCCCGACATCGGCCCGCGCATCGCCGAGGTGGTGTGGATGGCCGGCGCGCGCAGCGAGGGCGGCAACGTCACCCCGGCGGCCGAGTACAACGTCCATGCCGACCCGGACGCGGCGCGGGTGGTGCTGGACAGCGGCGTCCCCCTGACCTTGCTGCCGCTCGACCTCACGCACCAGGTGCGGCTGACGGATGCGCGGCTCGGCCGGTTGCGGCAAATCGACACGGCGGCGGCGCGGGCGGTGGCGGCGCTGTTCTCCGGCGCCGACGGCGCGGCGCTGCAGGGGGGGCTGGGCGGCCCGCTGCATGACCCTTGCGTCATCGCGCACCTGCTGCGGCCGGGCCTGTTCGCCGGCCGGGCCATCAACGTGGCGGTTGAGACCGCCGGCTCCCTCACCCTCGGCATGACGGTGGCCGACTGGTTCGGCGTCACCGGCCGCCCGGTCAACGCCACCTGGCTGAACCGGGCGGACGCGGATGGCTTCTTCGACCTGCTGTTCGAGCGGCTGGCCCGGCTGGCCTGATTGCCCAAGCCGGGCGCCGCTCAGCGGACCAGCGCCTGCATCCCGCGTTCAAGATGTTCGGTCAGGCGGTCGATGCTGGCGAGCAGGGTCTCGCTCAGGGCCGCGATGCTGTCCTGGCCGGACGGCGCGCCGGCCTCCGGAAGCGCCGCCTGGAGGCCCGCCCAGGCCTGGGCCGCCCGTCCGACCTCCCGGCTGATCTCGTCGTTGCTGAGCGGCAGCGCTTCGAGGTAGGCGAAGCCGGCGAGCAGCTCGGCCTTGGCTGAGGTCAGGCTGGACCGCGCGGCGCTGCCGGCGGCGCCGCCGAGCAGTGCGCCCATGAGCGCCGCCTTGGCGACCCGCTGGGACAGCATGCGCTGCCGTCCGGCGACGTTGATGACGCGCAGCGCCGCCGCGAACCCGGCGATCTCCAGGTTGGCCGTCAACTGCTCCGCCCGCAGCAGCACCTGCTCCGCCAGCCGGTCCACCTCCGCGAGCGCGGCGGCCCGCGGCGGCGTGCCGAGGGCGTCGCGCAGCGGCGCCCAGGGCTCCAGCACGGCGTCCAGCAGGTCGCCGAAGGTTGCCCTGGACAGGCTGCGCGTAAGGATCTCCAGGTTGCTCTCGACATGGCTGAGCGAGTCCGCGAACAGCCCCCGGGTTTCCTCCGGCCGCACGCCCGCGCAGGTCAGCGCGTAGAGCTTCACCAGGCGCTGCGACAGCATGCGGAGCTGACCCGCGCGGTTGATCGCCTCCGCGTAGTGGGCGGAGTCGATGACCCGCTGGGACACCTGGCCGATGCGCTGCTTCGCGTGCATCGCCGCGCTGCGCAAGGCCCGGAACGCCTCCTCCTCGCGCAGCTGCCGGGCGCCCATCAGGATGCCCTTGGCGCGGTCCACCAGCTTGCGCTCGGCAAAGCGCCGGTTCACCTCACTCAGTTCCTTGCGGAGGAGCTGGTCGTGCTGGAAGCGCGCCTGGGCCAGGTGGATCACCGAGCGCAGCCGGTTCTGGCTGTAGCCGTTGACGATGTAGGCATGGACGCAGGACCGGGTCGCGAGCGCGATCTTCTCCGCGTCCGGGTCGGTGGTGAAGACGATCACCGGCCGCGGCGCCGCGGCGTTCATCGCCATGGTGCTCGAAAAGAGGGCAGGATTCGGCTTTTCTTCGTAGATGACGACCAGATCAGGTGAAGTTCTGACCACATCCTGCAGCAATGTTGTGCAGACATCCGACCACAGCACCTTGATCCCGACGGCGTCCAGGTCGTCAGACAGCGGCGGCGCATCAGGCGCTGCGCTCAGGGACAGCAAAGCAGATGTCATGGTCCAAGGGTCCTCCAGCCGCCGCCCGTTCGTCCAACGCAAGTTCCGCACCACCAGGCGCCACTTGGCACGCTGTTTGCAGAGTGATGTCGCGGACACACCGACGTGTCCCGACCGACGCGAACGCACTGCCCGTCATGTCCACAGCGTTGTGGCCAGTCTGTGCCTCCCGCCTCCGGCCTATCCGGAGCAGCCCTATGGAGGTCATCTTGACCGATACGACGACGATCGAGACCAACAACGCCCTGCTGATCAAGAATAACGCCCTGCTGCAGTCGAACGCATCGAGGCTCAAAAGCAACCACGAGCTGCTGGAGGCCAACCACGACATCGTGGCCGGCAACAGCAGCACCTTGGCCGGGAACCACAAGACGCTCTCGGCGAACTCATCGCAGCTTGCGTCCAACCACGCGCTGCTTGAGGCGAACCGGGCGACGGTCGCGGAGAACCGCGACACGCTGTCCAGCAATTCGGCGGCGATCAAGGGCAACGCGGCCGTGGTCGAGGGCAACCGCAAGGCGCTCTCGCAGAACTCGGAGCGCATCGGCGCCAACAGCGAGGCGCTTTCACGGAACGCCGCGGTGCTGGCGGACAACCGTTTGGTGGTCACGGCCAACAGCGAGATGCTCACGTCCAACCATGGGCTGCTCGAAGGCAACAAGGACCTGCTGGGCGCGAACGCCAAGACGCTGAGCGCGAACTCCGACGCGATGGCGCGCAACCACGCCGTGCTCACCTCGAACGCCTCGGCGGTGGCCGGCAATGCCGAGGCCCTGCAGTCCAACCATGCCCTGCTTGAGGCCAACAGCCGGCTGCTGAAGTCGAACGCCGAGATGATGCGGTCGAACCATGACCTGCTGCTGGCGATCGCCGCAAAGCTCGGCGTCGCCGCCTGACCAGCCTTTAGGCCCGTCGGCGATGGCCGGGTTGCGGCCCGGCCATCGCCACGACTGTCGCAGCGCCCGCTGCCCCGCCCGTAATCGGAACGAGACCCATGATCTCCCAAAAGGCCACGAGGATTGACCTTTTCAGCTTCTCGACCCCGCAGATGCGCGCCTTCCACCTGAGCTGGATGGCGTTCTTCGTCTGCTTCTTCGCCTGGTTCGCCGTCTCCCCGCTGATGCCGGTGATCAAGGGCGAGTTCCACCTGACCGCCGACCAGATCGCCAACATCAACATCGCCGCCGTCGGCGTCACCATCCTGGTGCGGATGGCCATCGGCCCGATGTGCGACAAGTGGGGGCCGCGCATCACCTACACCGCGCTGCTGGTGCTGGGGGCCATCCCGGTGATGGGCATCGCGTTCGCGACCTCCTACGAGAGCTTCCTGGTGTTCCGCCTGGCCATCGGCGCCATCGGCGCGAGCTTCGTCATCACCCAGTTCCACACCTCCGTCATGTTCGCGCCGAACGTGGTCGGCACGGCGAACGCGACCGTGGGCGGCTGGGGCAACGCCGGCGGCGGGGTGACGCAGAGCGTGATGCCGCTGATCCTGGCCGCGCTCGTCAGCCTGGGCGTGCAGCAGTCGCTGGGCTGGCGGCTCGCGATGTTCGTGCCCGGCGCGCTCATGCTGGTCGTCGCCGTGCTGTACTGGCGCTGCACGCAGGACACGCCGGAGGGCAACATGCTGGAGCTGCGTGCCCGCGGCGTCAGCGTCGAGTCCGGCAAGAAGGGCGGCCTCGCGGTGTTCAAGCAGGCCATGGTCAACTACCGCGTCTGGATGCTGGCGATCACCTACGGCGCCTGCTTCGGCGTCGAGATCTTCATCCACGCGGTGGCGGCGAGCTACTACGTGGACCGCTTCGGCCTGTCGCTGACCTCGGCCGGGATGGCGGCCGGCAGCTTCGGCCTGCTCGCACTGTTCGCCCGGGCGCTGGGCGGCATCGCATCTGACCGCGTCGCGCGCCGGTGGGGGCTGGACGGCCGCACCACGCTGCTCTGCTTGCTCATGGTGGGCGAGGGCGTCGGCCTGCTGGCTTTCTCCACCATGGGGTCCGTGGTGCCGGCCATCATCGCCATGCTGGCGTTCGGCCTGTTCACCCACATGGCATGCGGATCAACCTACGCGCTGGTGCCGTTCATCGACCGCAAGGCGCTGGGAGGCGTCGCGGGCATCATCGG
>CAHJXG010000101.1 GCA_903644035.1 Rhodospirillales bacterium | reverse complement strand
GGCCTGCCCAACCGCGCGCGGTTCACCGTGCTGGTGGAGCGCGCGCTGGCCCGCCTGCGCGGCGAAAGCCGGCTCGACGACCACCGGCCGGCGCTGACGGAGGGGAACTGGCTGGCCGCGGTGCTGATTTTCGACCTCGACCACTTCAAGGACGTGAACGACACGCTGGGGCATGTGTCCGGCGACGCGCTGCTGCGGCTTGTGGCGGAGCGGATCGGCCGGTGCCTGCGCCCCGAGGACATGCTGGCCCGGATGGGCGGCGATGAGTTCGCGGTGCTGCTTGAGGAGGTGGGAACGGCGCAGCAGGTGGCGGATGTGGCCCGCCGGATGATCGACGCCGCCGCGGTGCCCTACGAGCTGGACGGCCATGAGGTGGTGATCGGCATCAGCGTCGGCATCACCCTGTGCTCCCGCGAGGGCGAGATCGTGGAAGCGCCGGTGCTGCTGAGCCAGGCCGACATCGCGCTGTATCAGGCCAAGACGAGGAACCGCGGCACGTCGTGCTTCTTCCAGCCCATGATGCACGCGACGCTGCACCGGCGGAAGCAGATGGAGCGCGACCTGCGCCATGCCCTGGTCGAGGGCGGGCTGGAGGTGCATTTCCAGCCGATCACCGACGTCAGCTCCCGCCGCATCGTGGGTGCCGAGGCGCTGGCGCGCTGGTCGCATCCGGTCCACGGCATGGTGCCGCCGAGCGAGTTCATCCCTTTGGCGGAACGCGCCGGGCTGATCGGCAGGCTGGGCGCCTGGGTGCTGCGCACCGCCTGCGCCCAGGCCGCGCAGTGGGACGGGCTGGGCCTCGCGGTCAACCTGTCGCCGGAGCAGGTGCGCCGCCCCGGCATCGTCGAGCTGGTCGCCAGCGTGCTGCGGGAGACCGGCCTGCCGCCCTGCCGCCTGGAGCTGGAGATCACCGAGGGCAGCCTGCTGCATGAGACGCCGCAGACGCTGCTGACGCTGACGCGCCTGCGGGCCCTGGGCGTGAGCATCGCACTCGACGATTTCGGCACCGGCTTCTCGAGCCTGAGCTACCTGCGCCGCTATCCCTTCACCAAGCTGAAGGTGGATCGCAGCTTCGTGGGCTCGATGGCCGCCGATACGGTCACGGCCGCCATCGTGCAGGCGGTGGTGACCCTGGGCCGCAGCCTGTCCATGCGCGTCATCGCGGAGGGCGTCGAGACCGAGGCGCAATTCACGATGCTGAGCAGGATGGACTGCGACGAGGCCCAGGGTTACCTGCTGGGCCGTCCCTGCCGGGGCGCTGACTTCAGCCGGCTGATCGCCTTGCAGGGCGGCACGGGGAACGTCGCATCGGGGTGCAGCGCGGACGCCGCCCCGGTCGCCTGATGCGCCAGCGGCCTAGTGCACCAGCGCCGGCACCATCTCGTGCTGCACGATCGCCGCCACGGCCAGGTCGCAATCGGCCGCCACCGCCATCGGCGAGCCGTCCGCCGCGAAGATCGCGAACGCCGTCTCCCCGTCCATCCAGACCGGCTTCACGTAGGCGAGCTGGGACATGCCGAGCTGCATGAGCTGCGCCTGAGTCAGGTTGCGGATGTCGATGTCATCCTGCGTCAGGTCCTCAGCCAGGCCGTCCTCGGCCTCGGAATCCTTCATGCTCATGTCCACGGCAAAATCTCCCGGGCGGCCCGGCCGCCCAAAGTCGGATGCGAAAGTTCAGCTTAACGGTCGGCAAGCGGCGGTTAAGTCCAGGCTTATAACGCCCGGTGCGAAGACCCGACGCTACGTTGCTGATTTAAATGCCGTTGCAGCTTAGCAATCAAGTTGTTTCTGAGGTCGAATCCATCACCTGATCGCGACCGGTGGGACTCGGCTTGGTTATTTCGATGGTCCGCACCCGAATCTCAGGCTGCGGGCGGGCGAGATCGATGTGAAGCAGCCCGTTGTCGAGCCAGGCGCCCTTCACCTCGATTCCCTCCGCCAGCACGAAGGCGCGCTGGAACTGCCGGGCGGCGATGCCACGGTGCAGGTAGACCCGGCCCTGCGTGTCGTCGGTCTGCCGGCCGCGCACCACGAGCTGGTTGTCTTCCTGGGTGATCTGCAGGTCGCCCATGGTGAAGCCCGCGACCGCGAGCGTGATCCGCAGCCCCGTCGGGTGCGTCTGCTCGATGTTGTAGGGTGGGTAGCCGTCCGCGGGCGACTTCGCGGCCCGCTCCAGCATCTGCTCCAGGTGATCGAAGCCCAGGAACAGCGGTGACGTGAACATGCGCGTGGACGACATGAGGGCCTCCTCCTGCGAGCGAAGCGGTGGCGCGGGACCCGGCGTGGCATCCCGACGCCTCCGATGTTGGCAGCGACGCCCGGCGTTGCAAGAGCGGCCGGGCCGGGAAGGCGGGGGAACATTGAACCCGTCGGCGCACCCCGCTACATCGCGCCCATGACCTCCGTGACGCTTCCCTCCATCAGTCCACCCTCCGGCACGAAGCTGCCGATCCTGATGCCGCCCCACCCCAGCCTCCGCGCCAAGACCCGCAAGGTGGCGGCAGGCGAGCTGGAGCGGGTCCGCGCCCTGCTGCCGGACATGTTCGCGACGATGTACGCGGCGCCCGGCATCGGCCTCGCCGCCCCGCAGATCGGCGTCGGGCTGCGCTTCGCCGTGATCGACCTGATGCCGAACGAGGCCCCGGCGCCCCTGGTGCTGGTCAACCCCGAGGTGATCCGCGTGAGCGAGGAGTGGGCGGTGCGGGAGGAGGGCTGCCTGTCGCTGCCGGGCCAGTATGCCGACGTGACCCGCCCGGCCCGCGTCGCCGTGCGCTACCAGGACGCGGACGGCGCCACCCGCGAGGTCGAGGCCGAGGGCCTGCTCGCCGCCTGCCTGCAGCACGAGATCGACCACCTCGACGGCGTGCTGTTCGTCGACCACCTCTCGGCGCTGAAGCGCAACATGCTGATGCGCAAGCTCGCCAAGGACATCAAGCAGGGCGTCGTGGGGTGACGCGGCTGCGCCTCGCCGTCATGGGCAGCCCGGCGTTTGCGGTGCCGACGCTGCGGGCGCTGCACGGGGCCGGGCACGACATCGCCGCAGTGTACAGCCAGCCGCCCCGTCCGGCCGGGCGCGGCCGGGCCGTGACCCCCATGTTCCGCTAAAGTCTGTGCGAGTGTCTGT
>CAHJXG010000100.1 GCA_903644035.1 Rhodospirillales bacterium | reverse complement strand
AGTTCCGCCACCATGGCGCGGGCGGCGGCGTGCTCGGACTGCACCGCCTGGTCCACCGCCAGCACCGGGCCAGCCGGGACGCCTGCCCGCAGCAGCGCCTGGCACGTCGCCTGCCCATCCTGGGCTTCGAACGCGGCGCCAAGCTGTTCCTCCAGCGCCGGCCGGTTCGCCATGCGGCCGGCGTTCGCGGCGAAGCGCGGGTCGTCCGCAAGCTCCGGGCGACCGATGTGCTGGCACAGCTTGCGGAACTGGCCGTCATTCCCGGCGGCGACGAAGATCGGCCCGGTCGCCGTCGCGAACTGCTGGTACGGGGCAAGGTTCGGGTGCGGGTTGCCCATCGGCCGCGGCCGGACGCCGTTCAGGAAGAAGTTGGCGGCGTGCGGATGCAGCAGCGCCATGCCGCAGTCGTGCAGCGTCATGTCCAGATACTGCCCGCGGCCGGACGCCGCGCGCTCATGCAGCGCCATCAGGATGCCGACGGCGGAGAACAGCCCGGTCGCGAGATCGACGACCGGCGTGCCGAGCCGCAGCGGGCCGGTCGAGGGATCGCCGTTCACGCTCATCAGCCCGGTCATCGCCTGCAGGATCGCGTCGTAGCCCGGCAGGCCGCCCAGCGGCCCGTCGGCGCCGAAGCCGGACACGCGGCAGTGGATCAGCCCCGGGAAGCGCGGCGCAAGCTCCGCCTCGTAGCCAAGGCCCCAGCGCTCCATGGCGCCGGGCTTGAAGTTCTCGATCAGGATGTCCGCGGTCTCGATCAGGCGCAGCAGCACGGCGCGGCCGGCGGGCTTGCCGAGGTCGAGCGCAATGCTGCGCTTGTTGCGGTTGACGCCGATGAAGTAGCTGGCGTCCTGCTCCCCCGTGGCCTGCTCCACGAAGGGCGGCCCCCAGTCGCGCACCTCGTCGCCCTGCGGCGGCTCGACCTTGATGACCTCGGCGCCGTGGTCGGCCAGGATCATCGTGCAGTATGGCCCGCCCAGCACGCGGGTCAGGTCCACCACGCGCAGACCGGCCAGCGCGCCGGGGGAGGCGGCAAGGCCCTTGCCCGTGGCTGCAGTCGCTTCCCCCTCCATCACGCCCTCCGCCAGGCCCGGGCGCAGGGTCCCGGGCGGATGCGCGGCATTTCGGCACAGATGAATGGCCGCAGCAAGGTGAGGCTACCCGGCGCCCCCGGCCGTGCCGCGCGGGCCGCCATCGGCCGGCATCGCCTGCTCGATCGCCGCCATGATCGAGCGGATGCGGAACGGCTTGCGCAGGAACGCCTTGTAGCGTCGCGTCACGGCGGCGACGGCCTCCTCCGGCAGGGCGCTCATGACCACGACCGGAAGGCTGTCGATGCTGTGGTCCGCGGCCAGCGCGTGCAGCACGCCGGCGCCGTCGAGCACCGGCATCATGTAGTCCAGCAGCATCAGATCGGGCCGCTGCTCCGCGATGCGGGCCAGCGCCTGCCTCCCGTTCGCCGCGATGACGACGCTGAAACCCTCATCCGTCAGGATGGCTTCGAGCACGTCGGCGATACCGAACTCGTCGTCGACGACCAGTATTGTTCGCACGCCGTCAGGTCTCCGGGCGCGCCGGGCGGCCGGATCGAAGCGCCTCCGGGCCATCCGACGGGTCGTCGATAGCGATGCCGCCCCGGCTGATCTGGTAGCTGCGCACCCTGGGGTCGATCTGCGCGTCGCGCGCCTTGAACACCGAAATCAGCCGGGTCAGCGATGACCGGCGCCGGGCCGTGCGCAGGACGACGACGTTGTCGGCGACACCGGACAGGTGGGCGTGCATCGCCCCGGACGTGGGCAGCACCCCGTACCGGCCGGAGTCGTCGATTTCCGAGGTGAACAGGCTGGTGACGCCCAAGATGCGCAACTCGTGCACCAGGGCGGCGAACACGGCCGGCAGCCGGGAGCGGTCCGATGCCAGTTGCAGCAGCCCGGTCAGGCTGTCGATGCACAGCCGCCGCGCGCCGGTGCGGCGCACCGCCCGCATCAGCCCGTGCAGCGCCGCGTCGAGCAGACCGTCGGTGCTGGACTGCCAGGCGATCCCGACGTGGCCCGCGTCGATCAGCCCCGCGACCGGCAGGTCGAGGGTGCGGGCCTTGGCGAGTACCGCCTCCGGGCTGTTCGTGGTGGTGAACAGCAGGCCCGGCTCGGCCGCGCCGCAGGGGCCGAGGAACTGCAGACCGGCCGTCGTCTTGCCAACGCCGGGCGGGCCTTCCAGCACGGTCGCCGAGTGCTCCGGGAGGCCGCCGCTGAACATGCCGTCGAGCGGCGGCAGGCCGGAGGGAAGCTTGATGCCGGTGGGCCGGGCGTCGCGGCGCGGCCGGGCCTGGCACGCCTCGAACCGCGGATGAACACTGATGCCGGCGCCGGTGATGTCGAGCGCGTGACGGCCGAGCAGGAAATCGGCACCGCGGCGCTTCAGCACCTCAAGATCGCGCTCGGCGCGCCAGTCATACAGGCGGCTCCGCAGGTCGATCACGCAATCGACCATGGTGTGCTCGGCCGTGACCTCTGCCTCGTCATCTTCGGCGTTGCTCACCAGGAACATGGCGCAATTGGCGACCGCCGCCTGGATCTGCAGCCCGTGGACGAATTTCTTGTATTCCATGTCGGACCCAGCCTTGCGCTCGGCGGCGACCAGGCCGTCCAGCACCATCAGGGTGGCGTCGTGCGCCTGCACCTCGCGCCGCAGCAGGGTCAGCAGGCCGCGCAGCCCGTCCGCCTCCAGCACGGTGAAGGCGCTGACGTAATTGATTTTGTCCGGGATCGCCGTGCGGTCGAAGAACTCCAGGCTGCCCAGATGCATGAGCATGCGGGCATGGCTCTCGGCCAGGAGGGTCACATAAAGCGCGCGTCCGCCGGAGTGGGCGTGGCGAAAGCACATCTGGTTGGCGAGGATGGTCTTGCCGGTGCCGGGCCGGCCCTGGATGATGGTGATCCCTCCGGGAATGAACCCTCCGGCCAGAATGATGTCCAGCCCTTCGATGCCGCTGCGGAACTGGTTGGGCAACGCGTCCTCATGCTGGGCGACTCTGACTACCCCGGGCTTGTATCCCGGCCGTGCGGGAGCCGCACGCTGAAAGTCGAGCCTTGGCCGACATCACTCGAAACTTGAACGGTGCCGCCCATTGCGCCCACCAGGCGGCCGACCACCCAGAGGCCCAGCCCGAATCCCTGGTGCTGCTGCCGCGATACCGCGCGCTCAAAGGGGGAGAAGATGCGCGCCTGATCGGCGGCGCTGATGCCGATGCCCTGGTCGCGCACGTCGAGCGCCACCAGGCCCGGCTCCGTCCATAGGGACACGGTGATCGGCTTCTTCGCGCCGTACTTGATGGCGTTCGACACCAGGTTCTCGATGACCTGCTGCACCGCCAACTCATCCCAGGTTCCAGCCAGCGTGTCGGGCGCCACGAGGTCGATCGGTGAGCCGGCCCGGTCCGCGTAAGGTGCCAGACCCTCCACGACATCATGCAGCACCGCGGCCAGGTCCGTCTCCACCCACTCGATGCGGAACATGTCGGAGGACAGGCGGGAGATGTCGAGCATCGAGTCGCAGCGCTTGACGTAGTGCTGGACGACGCGGTCCAGCCGGACCAGGCCGGTGACGATCTGATCCGGCGTCCCGGCCTGCTGTTCCGTCGTGCTGCGCATCGACTGCACCGTCATCAGCAGCGAGGTCAGCGGGTTGCGCATCTCATGTGCGGCGACGGAAATGAATTCGTTCCGCGCCTGCACGGCATCGCGGAGCCGCGCCACCTCCTGCTGCAAGGCGGAGATGGTCAACAGGGAGTCAGCCGATAAGGTGTCCCCGCGCTGTGTCACGAAATTGATCGCCCATGCCAACTTTGATCGTAAGCATAACGATTATCGCACAACGACGCAAGTTTAATAATTACGACACCGGGAGGGCGGCCTGATGCAGCCGCCCTCCGCAACGCGTGTCAGACGTAATGCTCGGCCAGCGGGGCGAAGCCGTTGAAGCGCTGGCTGGCGTAGGTCGTGACGTAGGCGCCTGTGGACGCGATCTGCACGCGGTCGCCGCAACGCAGCGCCAGAGGCAGGCGGTAGTTGGCGCGTTCATACAGGATGTCCGCACCGTCGCAGGTCGGCCCGGCAATCGCGACCGGCCCGGTCTCCTCGCCGTCATGGCCGGTCATGAAGCAATACTTGATCGACTCGCCCTCCGTCTCCGCCAGGCCGCCGAACCGCCCGATGTCGAGATAGACCCAGCGCACCGGGTCGCCCTTCGCCTTGTGGCAGACCAGCACGACCTCCGCCTCCACCACCCCGGCGTCGCCGACCAGGAAGCGGCCCGGCTCCACCAGGATCTCCGGCAGATCGTTGCCGAAGTGCTGCGTCATCGCGTGCATGATGGCATCGGCGAAACGGTCGATGCCGGGGATCTCGTCGCGGTAGCGCACGGGGTAGCCGCCGCCGAGGTTCACCATGCGCAGGTTCACGCCGGCCGCTGCCAGGTCGGTGAACAGCATGGCGACCCGGCCGATCGCCGTCTCGTAGCTGCCGGTCGTCGTCTGCTGGCTGCCGACGTGGAACGACAGGCCGTAGGGGTCGAGGCCCAGCTCGCCCGCGCGGATCATCAACTCGCGCGCCGTCTCGACCGTCGTGCCGAACTTGCGGGACAACGGCCACTCGGCGCCGTCGTTCTGCACCAAGAGGCGGCAATACACCCGCGCGCCGGGTGCGTGCTCGGCAAGCTTCTCCAACTCTTCAAGGCTGTCGAAGGCGAACATGTCCACGCCTGCTGCATGGGCGCGCTGGATCGCGGACACCTTCTTGATGGTGTTGCCATAGCTGATGGCCGACGGCCGGGCGCCAGCGGCGAGGCAGAACTCGATCTCCTCGAACGAGGCCGCGTCGAAGCTGCTGCCGAGGCCGACCAGGCGCTGCAGGATGGGCGCGGCCGGGTTGGCCTTCACGGCGTAATACACGCGCGCGAGCGGCAGGGCGCCCAGCAGCGTGCGGTAGTTCTGCTCGACCCGGTCCACGTCCAGCACGAGGCAGGGGGTGGCCGGCGATTGGTCAGCCAAGTACGCTGCGATCTTAGGGGTCATCGCGCCTAGTCTCCATGGTCGGACGCCCCCGATCAGATGGGGGCGTGCCTGCCGGGCAAGGCCGGCGGGCGGGTTGACGGAACGGTCGAACGAACTAGCGGAAGCGAGGTGTGCCAGAACGCTTGACGTCGTTGCGTAACCCCAGGGGCCAGAGGCACGTGCGTTGCTGCGTGGACGCGGAAATAGGACTACACCCCCCCCTGCGCAAGAGAAAATTCCGCTTGGGCCGCGATTATTCTCAGGCAGAGTCCCAGGTTATGAAGTGTCGGCTTTTCGAAGAATAAACAAAGCATTAACCTACCGCCGCAACAGGCTGCTTTGGTTGAGGTATTTCAGCGATGAGGGCCATTGATCTACCGCCCGCCGCCGTGCCGCCCGGGTCCGCCGATCCCCGCGGCGACGCTGCCGGACCCGGCGCCGAATCCGCGCGCCTCGTGCTGGAACCCTGCGCCGTGGCGCTCGGCCGCCACGCCGAGGCGCCGGCGGAGATCCCCTGGCACGGCTGGAAAGCGGTGCTGCGCCGGGTCTTCATCGAGATGCTGACCGACCGCATCTCCCTCGTCGCCGCCGGCTGCGCGTTCTACGCGACACTGGCGCTGTTCCCGGCGATTTCCATGCTGATCTCGATCTACGGCCTGCTGTTCGACCCGGCCACCGTGGAGCCGCAGCTTGAGGTGCTCCGCGCCCTGCTGCCGCCCTCGGCCTGGCAGCTGATCTCGGAGCGGGTGCACATGCTGGTCAGCAAGCCGCCGGGCTCGCTCGGCCTGCATCTGCTGCTCAACACGGCGGTGACGCTGTGGAGCTCGGCGACCGGCACCAAGTCGATCATCGCGGCGCTCAACCTCGCCTACGAGGAGCGGGAGCGCCGCAGCTTCCTGCAATTCCAGTTAAGGTCGTTCGCCATCACCATCATGGCGATCCTGAGCGCCGCCATCGGCCTGTCGCTGCTGGTCGGGCTGCCTGCGCTGTTGGCCGGGCTGGGGATCACCGCGCACCAGGCCACGCTGATCCGCATCGCGAGCTTCGTGCTGCTGGTGCTGGCGATCCTGGTCGGCCTGTCGCTGCTGTATCGCTACGGGCCGTCGCGGGAGCGTCCGCGGTGGCGCTGGGTGACGCCGGGCTCGGTGGCGGCGACGGTGCTGTGGGTACTGGTGTCGGCGCTGTTCTCGTTCTACGTGGCGCAGTTCGCGACCTATGACGCGACCTACGGGCCGCTCGGCACCGTGGTGGGCGTCATGATGTGGTTCTTCGTCACCGTCTATGCGGTCCTGCTGGGCGCGGAGCTGAACGCGGAGCTGGAGCTTCAGACGGCGCGCGACAGCACGGACGGGCCGCCGCGGCCTATGGGCGCGCGCGGCGCGTATGTGGCCGATCACGTGGCCGAGGACTGAACGGGCCGCTCCGATCCTCCGGCGCCTCCGCCACCTCCTCCGGCGTCCTCGTGCTGACGGCCGCGAGCACCACGTCGCCCACGCCCTGATCCACCATGCCGAGCCGGGCGGCGGCGCCGCGGGAC
>CAHJXG010000099.1 GCA_903644035.1 Rhodospirillales bacterium | reverse complement strand
GGCCTGGCGGCGGGTCACGCGATTGCGGACCCGGGCCGCACGGCCGCCCGCGCCGGGGCGCCGACCCGCGTGCGGCGGTCCAGCAGCGACAGGCCACCGCCCATCGCCATGACCAGCGCGCCGAGCCAGATCCAGGGCGCCAGCGGATTGTAGTTCAGCCGCATGATCGCCGCGTCGTCCCGCTCCTCGCCCAGCACGACGTAGAGATCGGCCATGCCGTTGGTGCGGATCGCCGCCTCGGTCGTCGTCATGCGCTGCACCGGGAAGGTGCGGCGCGATGGCTGCATGATGGCGACCAGCCGCCCGTCGCGTTCCAGCCGCATCGTCGCGACGCGGGCGGCGTAGTTCGGCCCGGCCTCGTTGCGCAGCCCCTCAAGCGTCCAGCTGTAGCCCGCCGACTGCACGGTGTCCCCCGGACGCATCAGCACGACCTGCTGGGTGGCGAGCGACATGCCGGCGACGCCGGCGACCAGCACACCCATGCCGGCATGGCCCAGGGCCGCACCGAACATCGAGAGCCGCAGCCCGCGCAGCCGGGCCAGGCTGTCGCCCATGGACACCCGGAACAGCCGGACACGCTCGATCACCTCGGCGAACGACCCCAGGATCAGCCAGGCGGCGCCGGCAAACGCCAAAGCCGGCATCCCGCGCGCCGGACCCAGCGAGGCGACGATCCCCACGGCCAGGGCCGCGACCGCCGCCCACCAGAGCCGCATCAGCGCCGGCGCCAGCTGCGCGCGCTTCCACGCCATGGTCGGCGCCACGATCATCGCCGCGAACACCGGCACGCAGAGCGGCAGCACCGTCGCGTTGAAGAACGGCGCGCCCACGGAGATCTTCGACCCCAGCACGAAGTCGGCGAACAGCGGATACATGGTCCCGGTGATCACGACGGCCGCCATGCTGCACAGCAGGACGTTGTTCAGCACCAGGGCGCCCTCCCGGCTCAGCGGCGCGAACAGCCCGCCCGGCGCCAGCGCCGGCGCGCGGAAGGCGAACAGCAGCAGCGAGCCGCCGATCACGATGCCGAGCAGGCCCAGGATGAACACGCCGCGCGTCGGGTCGTTGGCGAAGGCGTGCACGGAGTTGAGGATGCCCGAGCGCACCAGGAACGTCCCGGACAGGCTCAGCGAGAAGGTGCCGATGGCGAGCAGCACCGTCCAGACCTTCAGCGCCTCCCGCTTCTCCACCACGATGGCGGAGTGCAGCAGCGCGGTGCCGGTGAGCCAGGGCAGCAGGGAGGCGTTCTCGACCGGGTCCCAGAACCAGAAGCCGCCCCAGCCCAGCACGTAGTAGGCCCACCAGGAGCCGAGCGCGATGCCCATGGTGAGCAGGCACCAGCTCGCCAGCGTCCAGGGACGCACCCAGCGGCCCCAGGCGGCGTCGATCCGGCCCTCCAGCAGCGCCGCCACGGCGAAGGCGAAGGGCACGGCGAAGCCGACATAGCCGGCGTAGAGGATCGGCGGATGGAAGGCGAGGCCGGGGTCCTGCAGCAGCGGGTTCATGTCCCGCCCGTCGAACGGCGGCGGCCACAGCCGGTTGAAGGGATTGCTCGCCAGCAGCGCGAACAGCAGGAAGCCGGCGGAGCTGCCGCCCAAGACGCCGATCACCCGCGCCCGCAACGCTGACGGCAGGCCGCGCCCGAACGCCGCCACGGCGCCGCCGCACAGAGCAAGGATTAGGGCCCAGAGCAGGATCGACCCCTCATGGTTGCCCCAGGCGCCGGTGACCTTATAGAGCAGCGGCTTCAGCGTATGGCTGTTCTCCGCCACGTTCAGCACGGAGAAGTCGTCGGCGACGCTGCTCCACACCAGGGCGCCAAACGAGGTGGCCAGCGCCAGCAGCTGCCCGACCGCGAGCGCCGGGGCGGCGGCCATCAGGCGGGCGTCGTTGCGATGCGCGCCCCAGATCGGCAGCGCCGTCTGCGCCAAGGCGAGGGCGCAGGCCAGGGCGAGCGCGAAATGGCCGAGTTCAGGGATCACGAACGACGCTCCGCTTTGGTCATGATACGAGGTCCGTTCCGGTCATCCGCCGACCCCTTGCGGCGCCAGGGTGTTCCAGGTCGCGGCCGGCGGCGGCGGGCCGTCCTCGGGCCGCCATTGGCCGGTGCGCTTCAGCGCGTCCGCGACGTCCTTGGGCATGTAGGTCTCGTCGTGCTTGGCCAGCACCTCCTGCGCGCGAAAGCTGCCATCGGTTTGCAGGGTGCCGAGCGTCACCGCCCCCTGCCCCTCGCGGAACAGGTCCGGCAGGATGCCGGAGTACGACACGTCCACGGCGGCCCGGCCGTCGGTGATGCGGAACCGCGCGACGGGCGCGCCGCGCTCCTGCCCGCGGTGGATGCTGCCGGCCTCGACCAAGCCGCCAAGCCGCAGAGTTCGGCCGGAGCCGGTGGCGTGCGCCGCGAGGTCGGACGGCGCCACGAAGAACACGATGTTGTCGCTGAACGCGGCGAGGCCCAGCGCCGTCGCCGAGCCGATGCCGAGGCCGCACGCCAGCACGATCCAGAGCCTGCGCCGCTTCCGTGTCATGCCGTCCCCTCCATGCTGGTCGTCCGGGGATCGATCTGCGCCAGCCGCCGCCGCGCCCGGCCCAGCCGCCGCCACGCGTCGACCGCGAACAGGGCGGGCACGGCCAGCCCCAGCCCGAAGCAGGCGGCGATGTAGGGCAGATGCGTCATGCCGTGGCCCCATGCCGCTCGGCGTCCGCCAGCAGCAGCCCGCGGATGCGGCGCTCCATCACCGCCGCCCGCAGCCGGGCCACGACGATGGCGGCGAAGGCCAAGGTGAAGCCGATGGCGCAGACCAGCAGCGGCCAGAGCATCGTCGTCGCCATGGTGGGCGCGCCGGTGAGCTTGATGCTTGCCGGCTGATGCAGGGTGTTCCACCAATCGACGCTGAACTTGATGACCGGCAGGTTGACCACGCCGACCAGCGCCAGGATCGCCCCGGCGCGGTAGCCTCGGTTCGGGTCGTCGAACGCCCGCACCAGCGCGATGTGGCCGACATACAGGAAGAACAGCACCAGCACGCTGGTCAGCCGGGCGTCCCAGACCCACCAGGCGCCCCACATCGGCTTGCCCCACAGGCTCCCGGTCACCAGGCACAGCGCGGTGAACCCGGCGCCCACCGGCCCGATCTCCACCGCCGCCAGGTCCGCCAGCGGGTGCCGCCACACCAGGGAGGCGAGCGAGCACAGCGCCAGGCTGACATAGCCGGCCGACGCCAGCCACGCCGAGGGCACGTGCACGTACATGATCCGCACCGCGTCGCCCTGCTGCCAATCCGCCGGCGCCACGAACAGACCCCA
>CAHJXG010000098.1 GCA_903644035.1 Rhodospirillales bacterium | reverse complement strand
CGAAAGCCGGGGCGCCGGCCAAGCACCCGACGATCCGCCCCGCGCCTCCTCCTCCCCCCGTCCTCGCGCCGCCGCCGGTGGCGGAAAAGCCGCCCGAGCCGGCCCGGGGCGCCGTCACCGGCATGACGCTGCCACGCTTCGCGGCGCTGCGTGCGGACGAGGTCTATATGCGGATCGGTCCCGGCAAGCACTTCCCCATCGAGTGGGTCTACAAACGCCGCGACCTGCCGGTGCAGATCGAGCGTGAGTTCAAGGACTGGCGCCTGGTGCGCGACCAGGAGAACACCAAGGGCTGGGTGCACCAGGCGACGCTCGCCCCGCGACGCACCGGCGTCGTGACCGGCGGCGAGCAGGCGCTGCGCCGCGACGCCCAGGACGACGCGGAGCCGGTTGCGCGCCTGAAGCCCGGGGTCATCGTGCGACTGCGCGCCTGTGACGCCGGATCGGACTGGTGCCAGGCCCAGGTGCAGGACTATCGTGGCTGGATGAAGCGCAGCGAGGTCTGGGGCCTCCTGCCCGGGGAAACCATCCAATGAGCCTGAGCGAACCGATCCCTGGACCCGAGCCGCGGCGCGCGCACCACGACATGGGCGGCGTGCCCAAGTTCCTGTGCGAGCCCATCGACACCGGGGCGCACGCGCTGACGCCGTTCGACCGGGAGGTGGACGCGATCCGCGGCATCCTGGGCGCCAAGGGCGTGATGTCGGTCGATGAGCTGCGCCGCGGCATCGAGGCGATCCCGGAGGCCGAGTACGCCCGGCTGTCGTACTACCAGCGCTGGATCCGCTCCATCGCCGACAACCTGCTGGCCCGCGGCGTGATCTCGGAGGCCGAGCTGCGCGCCGCCTTGGAGCAGGCGTGATGCTGTCGCCCGGCACCACGGTGCGCGTGCGGGACGACTGGCCGGAGGCGCGCGGCCCCTGCCACATCCGCACCCCGCATTACCTGCGCGGGCGCCTCGGGACCGTGGTCCGGCCGCTCGGCGCGTTCCGCAACCCCGAGGACCTCGCCTTCGCCCGCCCGGCGCCGATGCTCGCGCTGTATCACGTGGCGTTCGAGCCGCGGTCGATCTGGCCGGACGCGGGCGGGGACGAGATCGTGGTGGAGCTTTACGAGACCTGGCTGGAGGCCGCATGACCCCGTTGATCGAAGCGCCCAGCGACCGCCTGCTGGCCGGCCTCAAGGCGCTGCTTGCCGATAAGGGCATCGTCACCGCGCAGGAGATCGCCGAGCGCGTCGCGCAGACCGACCGCGCCAGCCCGGCCCAGGGTGGGCGCATGGTCGCCCGCGCCTGGACCGACCCGGAGTATCACGCCCTGCTGCTGCGGGACGGCGCGCAGGCGGCGGAGGCGATGGGCATCGCGATGCGGGGCCTGCCGCCCTTGGGCGTGCTGGAGAACACGGACGAGACGCACAACCTGGTCGTCTGCACCCTGTGCAGCTGCTACCCGCGGGCCGTGCTGGGCTACCCGCCGTTCTGGTTCAAGTCGCCGGGCTACCGCGCCCGGGCGGTCCGCGATCCCCGCGGCGTGCTGGCCGAGTTCGGCACGGTGCTGCCGGAGGCGCGGCGCATCCGCGTGGTGGACAGCACCGCCGACTATCGCTGGATGGTCCTGCCGCAGCGTCCGGCCGGCACCGAGGGCTGGGACGCCGACCAGCTGGCGGCGCTGCTGCGCGAGGGCGACATGATCGGGGTGACGGTCCCGTCGGCCTGATGCGTGTCAGGCGAGGTCCCGGCGCATGAGCGTGACCGGGCGCTTGTTGCAGCGCGCGACGACGTCGACGCTACGCCATCCTGCCCGGGCGTATACTCGTTCGGCGGTGTTCGTATAAAGCCAGAGAGTGGAGATCAGGGCGGATCGGCAGGCTGCCTCCACCGCGGCGATCAGGTGCGCGGCGTGCCCCTGCCCACGGTGCGCTGGATCAACATAGACCCCCGCCAACCAAGGCGTCAGGTCTGGCCGCTCATCCAAATCCTCGGCTGCAAGGCTTGCGGTCCCGATAGGCTGGCCGTCCCACAGCAGCACGAAGCATTGCGGCATTCCTGACGGGCGTTGCGCGTCGGCGACGGCCTGACGGGTTTGCTCAGGCGTATAGCCGTCAATGCGCCAGAACTCTCGCCAGAGCCAATCGGCGACCGTTGGGATAAGATCGGGCCGGTCGGCAACAGTGACAATCCGCATGTCCCACCCGAAGGCGGCCGGCCTAGGCCGCCAGGTCCCAGACCGGCGCCCAGCCCGGGTTCACGAAGCGTTGCGTCTTCGGCAGCATCGAGATCGCCGCGCGGTCGGTGTCGTCCAGCTCGATCCGCAGCGCATCCAGGTTGGCCTGCTGGCTCTCGGCCCGCATCGCCTTGGGGATCGCGGCGACGCCGGGCTGATCCAGCAGCCACTTCAGCGCGACCTGCGCCGGGGTCGCGCCGTGCTTGCGGGCGATGGCCTGCAGCTCCTCGTGCTCGGCCAGCCGGCCCTGCGCCAGCGGCGCGTAGGCCGACGCCGCCACGCCGTGGGACTGGCAGTAGCCCACCAGCGACGACTGCCCGAGCAGGACGTGGTACTCGAACTGGTTGCAGGCGATGGGCGCCTGCACCTCCTCGACCGCGCGCCGCAGCAGCGCCACGGGGAAGTTGCTGACCCCGATGGCCCGTGCCTTTCCCTGCTCCTTGACCCGCATCAGGTTATGCACGGCGTCCGGCAGGTCCATGTCCACGCTGGGCCAGTGGATCAAATAGAGGTCCACGTAGTCCGTCCGCAGCTTCGCCAGCGACGCGTCGATGGAGCGCTGCATGGCGTCGGCGGACAGGTTCTCGTGCCAGACCTTGCTCGTCACATGCACCTGGTCCCGCGGCACCCCACCGTTGACCAGCGCCTCGCCGACCGCCTCCTCGTTGCCGTACATCTCGGCCGTGTCGATGTGGCGGTATCCGAGGCCCAGGGCGCGCTGCACCGCCTCCGTGCACTCCGCCCCCTTCATGCGCCAGGTGCCGAGGCCGAGCTTGGGCATCGACATGCCCCCGCTTGTCACAATCGGGTCGGTGATGCGGTCCATGGCGACGCTCCGTCAGCGTGGGGTGAAGTCGATCAGCGCGGCGAAGCCGGTCTCGGTTCCCAGCACCAGGCGGGAGCCGTCCGCGTTCCATGCCAGCGCCGACACCGGGCCGCGGCCCGGCGGCGCCACCGGCAGGATGCGCCCGGTCGCGATGTCCGCCAACGCCACCAAGCCATCCGAGAACCCGGCCGCCACCGCCTCGTGCTGCGGATGGCAGGCGACACGGGTGCAGGTCACGTTGTCGCCGCCCGCCAGCTCGGTCGGCGCCTTGCCCATCGGCCCGCCGCCGAAGAACGGCCACAACACGACGCTCTCCGCGCCCGAGGTCGCGAGCCACTTGCCGCTGCGGGTGAACGACATGCTCTCGGTCTTGCTGGGGTAGCCGCTCATGCGCATGTGCTGGCCATCCGCGAGCCGCCAGCCGTGCAGGCTGTTTTCCTGCATGGATGTGACGACGGCCTCGGCCGACGGGTGCAGCACGACACCGGTGTGGCTGCCCTTCCACTCCAGGACGCGGGGGCTGTCGGTCTTGGCGGCGACGAACCACAGGCTGCAGCCGTTGTAGTGCGACGCGGCGACGCGCTTGCCCTTGCCGTCGAGTGCCAGGCCGGTGACGGTCGAAGGATGCGCCAGCGTCTTCAGCGGCTCGCCCGCCGCGGTGAACAGGTGCACGGCCTTGCCGACGCTGCAGGCCAGCACGCCGGACTTCGCGTCTGCGGCCGCCACATGCTCGACCCACTTCGAGCCGAAGCGCGCGACCTCGGCGGCGGCGCCGTCCGGGCC
>CAHJXG010000097.1 GCA_903644035.1 Rhodospirillales bacterium | reverse complement strand
GCACGCGCACGCGCCGGCGCGGCCGGCATGGTCCTTTCGGATGATGCTGCTGGACCCGCCGCGTGATATGTTACGTAATGCGATTGAAAAACGGTTCGCCATCATGTTGAAAGAGGGTGCGGTGCAGGAGGCGGCGGCGCTGCTTGCCCTCCGGCTCGACCCGGCGCTGCCGGCGCTGCGGGCGGTTGGCATGACGGAGCTGTCGGCCCATCTCCGGGGAGACCTGACGCTGGAGGAGGCGCGGCGCCGCGCAGTGCTGGCGTCGGGGCAGTACGCCAAGCGCCAGGCGACCTGGTTCCGGCGCCGGGTCATCGTTGACCCGTGCGACACGCATATGATCCATGCGCAGTTTGCGGACAAAACGCAATTTTCGGAAAGTGTTTGGTGTGGTTTAATGAATTTCATTAAAGCGGGCCGGCGCGTCGCATCGGACGGTGCGGCGCCTGGCCCATTGGGAGACACGACATGACGGCCATCCAGCAGCAGTCCGGCGCCGAGATCCTGCTCCGCGCGCTTCGCGATCAGGGCGTCGAGGTCATTTTCGGCTATCCCGGCGGCGCGGTGCTGCCGATCTATGACGCGATCTACCAGCAGAACAGCATCCGCCACATCCTGGTGCGGCACGAGCAGGCGGCGGTGCACGCGGCGGAGGGCTATGCCCGCAGCACCGGCAAGGTCGGCGTCGTGCTGGTCACCAGCGGACCCGGCGCCACCAACGCGGTGACGGGGCTGGTCGACGCGCTGATGGACAGCATCCCCGTCGTCTGCCTGACCGGCCAGGTGCCGACCCACCTGATCGGCAACGACGCCTTCCAGGAAGCGGACACCACGGGGATCACCCGCGCCGCCACCAAGCAGAACTACCTGGTCCGCCAGTCGGAGGACCTGGCCCGCACGGTGCACGAGGCGTTCCACATCGCCCGCAGCGGCCGGCCCGGCCCGGTGCTGATCGACCTGCCGAAGGACATCCTGATCGCGCCCGCGCCGTATCAGCCCGCCTCGGCCGAGCCGCACCGCAGCTACCGCCCCGTCACCGAGCCTGACCCCTCGCGCATCAAGGAGGCGGTGCGCCTGCTGAAGTCGGCCAAGCGGCCCATCGTGTACAGCGGCGGCGGCGTCATCAACGCGGGCGACGCCGCCTCGGCCGCGCTGGTCGAGTTCGTGCGCGTCACGGGGATGCCCTGCACCAGCACGCTGATGGGGCTGGGCGCCTATCCCTCGAACGACCCGCAGTTCCTGGGCATGCTGGGCATGCACGGCACCTACGAGGCCAACAACGCCATGCATGGCTGCGACGTCATGCTGAACATCGGCGCGCGGTTCGACGACCGGGTGACCGGGCGGCTCAACGCCTTCAGCCCCGACAGCCGCAAGATCCACGCCGACATCGACCCCAGCAGCATCAACAAGAACGTGGTGGTCGACGTGCCGATCATCGGCGATGCCGGCCTGGTGATGCAGGCACTGCTGGCCGCCTGGCACGCCGACGACACACGGCAGGACCGGGAGGGGCTGGCGTCCTGGTGGCGGCAGATCGACGCCTGGCGCGCGGTGGACAGCCTCAAGTTCACCCAGAACCCCGCGCCCGGCAGCATCATCAAGCCGCAGCACGCCATCCGCCGCCTGTATGAGATCACGCGGGAGACCGGGCGCGACACCTTCATCAGCACGGAGGTCGGCCAGCACCAGATGTGGGCGGCGCAGCACTTCCGCTTCGACAAGCCGAACCGCTGGATGACCTCGGGCGGCCTCGGCACCATGGGCTATGGGCTGCCGGCGGCAGCGGGCGTGCAGATCGCCCATCCCGACGCCCTGGTGATCGACGTCGCCGGCGAGGCCAGCATCCTGATGAACATCCAGGAGATGGCAACGCTCGCGCAATACCGTCTGCCGGTGAAGGTGTTCATCCTGAACAACCAGTACATGGGCATGGTGCGGCAGTGGCAGGAGCTGCTGCACGGCAGCCGCTACTCCGAAAGCTACTCGGAGGCGCTGCCGGATTTCGTGAAGCTCGCCGACGCCTTCCACGGCGTGGGCCTGCGCGCCACCAGCGTCGATGACCTCGACCGGGTGATCCGGGAGATGATCGCCATCGACCGCCCGGTGATCGCCGACATCTGCGTCGATCAGAAGGAGAACTGCTTCCCGATGATCCCGTCCGGCGCCGCGCACAACGAGATGATCCTGGGGCCGGAGCATCAGGACCGCGCGGCGGCGGTCACCGACGAAGGGCTGATGCTGGTCTGATGTCCGACGAAACCCCCCACCCCGCGGCGGCGCCCACCTTCTCCAGCCGGGAAGCGGCGGCGCTGCCCCGGCGGTCCGCCACCATCTCCGTGCTGGTGGAGAACGAGAGCGGGGTGCTGGCCCGGGTCATCGGGCTGTTCGCCGGCCGCGGCTACAACATCGACAGCCTGACGGTCGCCTCCGTCGATGCCGGCGGCAGCCGCAGCCGCATCAACATCGTGACCAGCGGCTCCGACATGGTGATCGAGCAGATCAAGGCGCAGCTCACGCGCCTGGTGCCGGTCTACCGCATCGCCGAGCTGTCGCAGGAAGGGCCGCACCTGGCGCGGGAGCTGGCCATGGTGAAGGTCATCAGCGACGGCGCCAACCGGGCGGAGGCGCTGCGCCTTGCGGAGGCGTTCCGCGCCCGGGTGATAGACGCCACGGTGGAGAGCTTCGTCTTCGAGCTGACCGGGGGCACGCAGAAGCTCGACAGCTTCATCGAGCTGCTGCGCCCGATTGGCCTCGCCGAGGTCAGCCGGACCGGGGTCGCGGCCATCGCCCGCGGCACGCGGATGCTGTCGTCCAAGCACTAGGCAGCGGCGCATGAGCCGCTAGAACCATCGCCACACAGAACCAAGGACCCACCCCATGCGCGTCTATTACGACCGTGATGCCGACGTGAACCTGATCAAGGGCAAGAAGGTCGCGGTCATCGGCTACGGCAGCCAGGGCCACGCCCATGCCGCCAACCTCCGGGACAGCGGTGTGAGCGAATTGGCCGTGGGCCTGCGCGCCGGGTCGGCGGGCGTCGCCAAGGCGGAGGCTGCCGGCATTCGCGTCATGGACCCGGCCGAGTGTGCCAAGTGGGCCGACGTGGTCATGGTGCTGACGCCCGACGAGGGGCAGGGGGATCTCTACCGCGAGAAGCTCAGCCCCAACATGAAGCCCGGCGCGGCGCTCGCCTTTGCCCACGGGCTGAACGTCCACTTCAACCTGCTGGACCCGCGCCCGGACATCGACGTGTTCATGATCGCGCCCAAGGGGCCGGGCCACACGGTGCGCAGCGAGTATCAGCGCGGCGGCGGCGTGCCCTGCCTGGTCGCGGTGGCGCAGGACCCGAGCGGCAACGCGCTGGATGTCGCATTGAGCTACGCCAGCGCCATCGGCGGCGGCCGCGCCGGCATCATCGAGACGACCTTCAAGGAGGAGTGCGAGACCGACCTGTTCGGCGAGCAGGTCGTGCTGTGCGGCGGCTTGGTCGAGCTGATCAAGGCCGGCTACGAGACGCTGGTGGAGGCCGGGTACGCGCCGGAGATGGCGTATTTCGAATGCCTGCACGAGGTGAAGCTAATCGTCGATCTCATCTACGAGGGCGGCATCGCCAACATGAACTATTCGATCTCCAACACCGCGGAGTATGGCGAGTACGTGACGGGGCCGCGCATCGTCACCGCCGAGACCAAGGCCGAGATGAAGCGTGTGCTGGAAGACATCCAATCGGGCCGCTTCGCGCGGGACTGGATGCTGGAGAACCGCACGAACCAGGCCAGCTTCAAGGCAACCCGGCGCCGCATGGGCGAGCATCCCATCGAGCAGGTCGGCGAACGGCTGCGCGCGATGATGCCGTGGATCGCGCAGAACCGCCTGGTGGACAAGGCGAAGAACTAGACGGGCGCGGACTCGTTGAGCATGGCTGACGCTTTCATGAGGGTGATGCCATGTTCAACGTGAAGCCGGCGCTGGCGCTTGGCGCCCTGCTGGCACTTGGCGGATGCTACAGCAACCCGGACGCCGTCGGGCCGGTGCCCTACGCGCCGACCAGCCCGGTGCTGGGCGCCGCCGGCACGCCGCGGGAAGGGCAGGTGGTCGGCTACGTCGGGACGACGTGCAAAGCCGGCTTCTACATCTGCCAGGTGCCGCCGGGTCCGATCGGCAGCCAATGCGCCTGCCCCGGGCTGGGCGCGCCGTCCTACGGCAATATCCGCTAGTCGGAGAGCTCTCAGGCGGCGCGGCGGGTGGCCAGCGCCGCCGGAAGGCCCTGGATCGCCCGGTCGATCAGCGTCGCATCCGCCTCGGCCGGGAACTCCGCCAGGATGCGCTCCGCAGCGCGTCCGGCCAACTCGGCGGCGGCATGGCGCACGTCGGAAACGGCCGCCTTCTCCGCGGCGTCGATACGGTCGAGCGCCATGCGTTCGCGCCGGGCGGCGCTGCTCGCGGCCTCGGCACGGGCGGCCTCGCCCATGCGCTGTGCCTCGGACCGGGCGCTGTCCAGCATAATCTGAGCCTCTTGCAGCGCGACCTGGCGCCGTGCGTTGGCGTCGGCCAGCATGGCTTCCGCTTCCTGGCGGAGCCGGCCGGCCTCGTCCAGTTCGCGCTTGATGGCCAGGCTCCGGTTGTCCAGCGTCGCCACCAGCAAGCCGACTATCTTGCGGCCGAAGATGGCGAAGAACAGGAAGAACGCGATGCCCACCCAGAAGCGCGGGTCGGCCCAAAGGCTTGCGTCGTGGTGCATGTGCTGCTTGATCCTACGGCGACGGGGTCAGGACCGGGTGGCCATGGCGGCGCCCACGGCACCCTCGATGGCCGCCGGGTCCGGGGCATGGCCGGTCAGCCGGGTGACGAGCGCGCCCGCGGTGTCCCGCGCGACCTCGCGCAACGCGCCCATGGCGGCGCGACGGGCCTCGGCGATGCGCT
>CAHJXG010000096.1 GCA_903644035.1 Rhodospirillales bacterium | reverse complement strand
CAGCAGGGCGCGCGACACCGCGCCGGTGCCCGCGCCAAGCTCCAGGACCCACTCGTCCGCGCCGCGCCGCACCTGCTGCGCCACGCGCCGGCACAGCGCGGGCGACGAGGGCACCACGGACCCCATCTGCAGCGGGTTGGCCATCCAGCGCGAGAGGAACAGCGCCACGTCGGATCGGGGCTGCGGCGGCGCATCGAACACGTCTGATCTGGTCGGCATGGAACCTCGTCGCCTCATCAGCACAACAGGCGCGCGATTTAACCGACGCGGGCGGCGCTGCGCTGTGAAGCTTTGATGGCAGCGCCGCGACGGGCTAGCCCAGCACCTCCGCCACGAACGGGTTGGCCCGGCGCTCCACGGCGATGGTGGAGCCGGGGCCGTGGCCGCAGATGAACGACACGTCGTCGCCCAGCGGCAGCAGCTTGCCACGGATCGACTCCAGCAGCGCGGCCGGGTCGCCGTACGGGAAGTCGGTCCGCCCGACCGAGCCGCGGAACAGCACGTCCCCGACCAGGGCGAAGCGCGACGCCCGGTTCACGAACACGAGATGCCCCGGCGTGTGGCCGGGGCAGTGCAGCACATCGAACCGATGGCTCCCCAGCGTGACGGCGTCGCCCTCCAGCAGCCAGCGGTCGGGGCGGACGTTGCGCGCCTCCGTCATGCCGTAGGCGCGGCCCTGCTCCGCCAGGCCGTCCAGCAGGAAGGCGTCGCGCTCGTCCGGCCCGTCCAGCGGCACGCCCAACGCGTCCCGCAGCTCGGCGGCGCCGCCCGCATGGTCGATGTGGCCATGGGTCAGCAGGATGCGCTCGACGGCGAGGCCGAGCGTGCCGATCGCCTCCCGGATGCGCGGCACGTTGCCGCCGGGATCGATGACCCAGGCCTGCTTGCTGCCGTCGTCCCAGAGCAGCGTGCAGTTCTGCTGGAACGGCGTCACCGGGATGACGGCGGCCTGGAGCTCGGCCATGGCCGCTACTTCACCGTGGAGAACGCGGTGGGCTGCAGCAGCGAGGACTCGATGTTGCCGACGATCTGGCCGTCCCGCTCGGTCTCCGCGCGCTTGCTGATCCACTCCGGGTCGGACTGGAAGGCCGTCCACTTCGCCTCGCGCTCGGCCAGGCTCTCCCAGGCCAGCAGGTAGGTCAGCTCCTGGTTCGACGGCCCGATCAGCGTGGTCCAGAACCCGGCCGGCCGGATGCCGTGGCGCTCCCAGAGCGCCAGCGTCGTTCTCTCGAACCGGGCCAGCAGGTTGGGCAGCTTGCCGGGCAGGCAACGGTAGATGCGGAGTTCATGAATCATCGGGGTTCTCCCTGTCGCGGCCGATCGGTCGCAGGATGGCGGGCCGTGGCGCCGCGGGCAAGCCACGGCCAGGGAAACCGGACCGCCCGCGCGCCGTTGAAGCGACCATGAGCGAAACAAAGCGCCGTCGTTGGCCATTCGTGCTGGGGGGCCTGGCGCTCGCCCTGGCGCTGTTCCTGGCGGTTTTCCGCTGGGACTGGCTGATCCCCCTGGTGAACGCGCAGGCCTCGAAGGCGCTGGGCCGCCCGGTCACGGTGACGCACCTGCATGTGCGGCTCGGCCGAGTGCCGCATATCGAGGCTGACGGCATCACCGTCGCCAATCCCGACGGCTGGCCCGGTGGCGGCACCTTCGCCACCGCGGACCGGCTCAGCGTGGACATCGATGCCCTGGCCTATATCCGGTCCCGTGCTGTCGTCATCCCGGACATCGCCATCGACCGCCCCCAGGTGGACGCCCAGCAGCTGGAGGACGGCCGGGCGAACTGGACGTTGGCCGGCGGGGGCGGCGGCACGGGCACGGCGCCGAAGATCGGCAACCTGCGCATCAACGACGGCCATGCCCACGTCGTGATGGCCAAGCTGAAATCCGATTTCAACGTGGACGTGGCCACGAAGGACGCCGAGGGCCAGCCCAGCCAGATCGTTGCCTCGGCCAAGGGGACCTACGCCAAGGCGCCCATCGACGCGACGTTCACCGGCGGCGCGCTGCTCTCCCTGCGCGACGAGTCGCAGCCCTATCCCGTCAACCTCCAGGTGGCGAACGGCCCGACCAAGGTCTCCTTGGTGGGCACGGTCAAGGATCCGCTGGCCTTCGCCGGCGCCGACTTGAAGCTTGACCTGAGCGGACCCGACATGTCGCTGCTGCTGCCGCTGACCGGGGTCGCCATCCCGCAGACGCCGCCGTACCGGATCACCGGCGCGCTGGACTACGCGGACGGATCGGTGAAGTTCAACGGCATGAACGGGAAGGTCGGCAGCAGCGACCTCACCGGCGACCTCCAGATCGACACCAAGCCGCAGCGCCCGGTGATCACGGCCGACCTGCAATCGAAGCTGGTGGACCTCAAGGACCTCGGCGGCTTCATCGGCGCCGAGCCGGGCGACGCCAGCAAGGGCACCAAGAAGGCCGCGCCCTCGAACGGCCGGGTGCTGCCGAACGATCCCGTCAACCTGCCGAAGCTGAACGCCGCCGATGTGCACCTCAAGTATCGCGCCGGCCGCATCCAGGGCCGGTCGCAGCCGCTCGACAACATGCGGGCCGACCTCGACATCGAGAACGGCGCGGTGTCGCTGTCGCCGCTCAGCTTCGGCATCGGCCGCGGCCAGATCGTGTCCGACATCAAGCTGGCCCAGTCGGGCGAGGGCGTGCATGCCAGGACCACCATCGACTTCCAGCGCGTGGACGTCGACAAGTTGCTGGCGTCCACGGGCGCCGCGCGCGGCGCCGGGGCGATTGGCGGGCGTGCGGTGATCGACGGCACCGGGCGGTCGATGGCCGAGATCCTGGCCCACGGCAACGGCGAGCTGAAGCTCTACATGGGGTCCGGCGGCAACGTGAGCGCGCTGCTGGTCGACCTGTCGGGCCTGCAGTTCGGCAACGCGGTGCTGTCGGCGCTCGGCGTGCCGAGCCGGGCCACGATCCAGTGCCTGATCACCGACTTCGTGCTGCAGCAGGGCGTGGTGGAGGCGCGCACCGTGCTGCTGGACACCGACGAGGCACGGGTCGGCGGCAAGGGCAGCATCAACCTGCGGGACGAGTCGCTGAAGCTCGTGCTGGAAACCGAGAGCAAGCATTTCAGCATCGGTTCCCTGCCGGCGCCGGTGGACATCACCGGGACGTTCGCAAAGCCCAGCGTGCTGCCGGACCTGGCCGTCGTCGGCGCGCGTGCCGGTGCCGCGGTGGGGTTGGGCATCCTGCTCACGCCGCTCGGCGCCCTGTTGCCGACGATCCAACTTGGCACGGGGGAGGACAACGCCTGTGCGGGCCTGCT
>CAHJXG010000095.1 GCA_903644035.1 Rhodospirillales bacterium | reverse complement strand
CGCCGCGGGCGCCGGCGGCGTCGCGGCCCGCGCGAGCGCCATCAGCTCGGCCAGCGCGTCCATCTGGATCGGCGCCGCCATGGATTCGCCGAAGCCGCGGACCCGGCGCAGCGACCCGCTGCCCCACGCATCGTCCGAGGCATCGCCGAAGCTCGCCGCGTCGTCGAGCTTGCGCCGCTGGGCAAACGCCTCCTCGAACGTGTCCGGCGCAGGATTGCCAGGCCGTGCCGGGGCTTCGGCGGACATGGCGTGCTGCGCCGACAGGGCCTGTTCCGCCGTGTGCCGGACCCGGGCGAGCAGCGCCGTCCACGCCTCGCCGTCCTGCGGCGTGCTGGTTCCCGCAGGGAACACCCGCGCCGCGACGGGCGCCGTGCGCGGATGCACCTCCACGCTGATCCACCCCGCGCCGGGCAACGCGCCGACGGCGCCCACGACCATCGCCGCCGCGGCGTCATGCCCCAGCCCGGCCGGGAGGTCGCCGGGGTTCAGGTCGATCAGGGCATCGAACGCCGGCGGGACCGGGTCAGGCTGCCTGCCGTGCCTGCGCCCGATCCACCGGCGCCAATCCACCTACCGCGCCCTCCGCTGCCGAAGGCTGACCCAATCGCCCCGGCCGATCACCAGCAGGTCATGCAGGGTCACCGACAGCGCCGCGGCGGTGCGCTCCATGCGGGCATGAAGGTCGCGGTCCTCGGCAGTCAGCTTCGGCGCCGCGTCGCCCCGGTTGCGCACGAGAATGACCGCCGTCGCGTGCCGCTCCAGGGCGTGGCGCAGCATCTCGCGCCCGAGCGTGGCCGCATCGACGTCCGGCGGCCACCGATGCTCCCCGAGCAGCTGGTTGCGGTTGTTGAGCAGCAGGGCGCTGAGGCCTGGCGGCTGCAGCGAGCGGGCCGGCACGTCCAGGTACTGCTCCAGCGCGGTCCAGTTGCCCAGGATGACCCGCTCGATCCGCTCGGCGCGGGAAAGCTGGACGGCGGCCTCCGCCGCCAGCTCGAGCGCCTCGATGGCCCGTTGCGGCAGGCCGGCGTCGCGCAGCGCATGACACCCGGCGGTGATCGTCGCGGCCAGGCCGCCGAACCGGTTGATGAGCCGCTTCGCCTCCGGCTTGGTGTCGCGGCGGGGGATGCCGAGGAACAGCAGCATCTCCAGGATTTCGTAATCCGCCAGGGCCGCAGCATCCGTAAGTAGGCGGCCGCGCATCCGGGCGCGATGCCCCGCCGGGCCGGTGCTGCTGAACGTCGGGAGGGCGTCTGTCCGATCCAATCCGGTCGCCTTGCCTGTTGCCCACGCAGATTTGATTAAATCATGGGAGGCAATTCAACCGAAAGGCGAAACAAGTTCTCGTCGGCGTCAGAAGCCCTCCCGCACCACGTCGCGGGCGAAGTAGCTCAGGATCAGGTCCGCCCCGGCGCGCTTGAAGGCGCCGAGCGTCTCGCGCACCGCCCGCTGCTCATCCAGCGCCCCGGCCTGCGCGGCGAACTTGATCATCGCGTACTCGCCGCTGACCTGGTACACCGCCAGCGGCAGCAAGGTCCGCGCCCGGATGCCGGCCAGCACGTCAAGGTAGGCGAGGCCGGGCTTGACCATCAGCATGTCGGCGCCCTCGGCCTCGTCCTCCTGGCTCTCGCGCAACGCTTCCCGGGCGTTCATCGGGTCCATCTGATAGGTCTTGCGGTCGCCGCGCAGGTCGCAGCCGGAGGCGGAGCGGAACGGTCCGTAGAAGGCGGAGGCGAACTTGGTCGAGTATGCCATGACCGGCACGCCGTCGTGCCCGGCGCCGTCCAGCGCCCGGCGGACCACGCCGATCTGCCCGTCCATCATTCCCGAGGGCGCGATCACGTCGGCGCCGGCGTCGGCGGCCACGACGACTTGGCGCGCCAGGTTCTCCAGCGTGGCGTCGTTCAGCACCTGCGCCTCGCCCGGCGCATGGCCGGCCTCGCCGCCCAGGACTCCGCAATGGCCGTGATCGGTGTATTCGCAGAAGCAGTTGTCGGTCATCACCACAAGCTCGGGCGCGGCGTCCTTGGCGATGCGCGTCATGCGCGCCAGCAGGCCATGGGGATCGAACGTGTCGCGTCCGGTGCCATCCTTGTGATGGCTGATACCGAACAGCATCACCGCGCGGACGCCATCGCGGGCGATGGCCTCGATCTCACGGGCGAGCCTCGCTTCGGGAATGCGGGATACGCCGGGCATCTCGGCGATGGGGACCGGCGTGTCGATCCCTTCTTCGACAAACAGCGGCAGAATCAGGTCGCTGGCCGTCACGGACGTCTCCCGGACCAGGGATCGGAGCGCGTCCGTGCGGCGCAGGCGGCGAAGGCGGGTGGTCGGGAACATCGGTCCTCACGGCGTCGGGCCGCGGGACACTCCCCGGGGCGCCCCGCTAGGTTGCCCCTGCGGCGACGCTTTGGCTAGGTTACTCGGGACCGGCGACGCCGCCTGGATGCTCGCCGCGCTTCTCCTGGCTGCCGCGGACCCGCCTGAGCTGCCAGATGCCGAGGCAGAGCACGATGAGCAGGGTGACGAAGGACAGGACGACGGGCAGTGAGAAATCCACGTTAGGCTCCCTTGTTTGCGATTGAAGTTGTGACGTGAAGCGCCTCCGTGCGGGCAGGTTGCAGCAGATTTCGGCGCGTCGCGTAAGTTTGAGCGGAACGGCTCGACCTGCTAGCGTCGATCCCATGCAGACTTGCCCCGAATTGTATCGGACCGCCGCCTGATGCGGGACGCCTTTCCGTTCTCCGCCATCGTCGGCCAGGACGAGATGAAGCAGGCGCTGCTGATCGCCGCCACCGACCCGACGGTCGGCGGCGTGCTGGTGTTCGGCGACCGCGGCACCGGCAAATCGACCGCCGTCCGCGCGCTCGCCGGCCTGCTGCCGGGGATGCCGGTGGTGACAGGGTGTCCCTACAACTGCGCGCCGGGGAGCGAGGCGCGGCTCTGCGCGCAGTGCCAGGACCGCGCGCCGGGCGAGGCGCCGCAGCACGTGGCCGCGGTGCCCGTCATCGACATGCCGCTGGGCGCTACCGAGGACCGGGTGGTCGGCGCGCTCGACCTCGAACGCGCGCTGTCCCGCGGCGAGAAGGCGTTCGAGCCCGGCCTGCTCGCCCGCGCCAACCGCGGCTTCCTCTACATCGACGAGGTGAACCTGCTGGAGGATCACTTGGTGGACCTGCTGATCGACGTGGCCGCATCCGGCGAGAACGTCGTGGAGCGCGAGGGCCTGAGCATCCGCCACCCGGCGCGCTTCGTCCTGGTCGGCAGCGGCAACCCGGAGGAGGGCGAGCTGCGCCCGCAGCTGCTCGACCGCTTCGGGCTGTCGGTCGAGGTGCGGACGCCGGACGACATCGCGGCGCGGATCGCCATCGTGCGCCGCCGCGACGCGTTCGACCGCGACCGCGCCGGCTTCGCCGCCGAGTGGCGCGCCGAGGATGCCCGCATCCGCGACCGGATCGAGGCCGCACGAAGCCTGCTTCCCGCCGTCGAGGTGTCCGACGCGGTGCTGGAGGACGCGGCCCGGCTGTGCATGAGGCTCGGCACCGACGGGCTGCGCGCGGAATTGACCCTGCTCCGCGCCGCCCGGGCGCTCGCGGCGCTCGGTGGCGATGCCGAGGTCGGGCAGGGGCACCTGCGCCGCATCGCCCCATCG
>CAHJXG010000094.1 GCA_903644035.1 Rhodospirillales bacterium | reverse complement strand
GCGCCGCACCGCATCGGCGGCGGCGGGACCGGCGACCATCAGGCTGGCCGTGGTCAGCAGGCCCTCGCGGCACGCCTGCTCCACGGCCTCGTTCACCCCGACAGAGAGGCCGAAGTCGTCCGCGGAGATGATGACCCCAGGTTTCAGGGACGCTAGGCCGCCCTCTGCCGCTCCCGCAGGAACTGGAAGAACTCGACGCCCTCGCGCAGGCGGCGCTTCATCATCTGCGGGCTGCGCACCATCTCGCCGACGATGGAGGCGATCTTCGGCGCGCGGAAGTAGAACTTCCGGTAGAACTCCTCGACGCTGCCGAAGATCTCCGTGTGCGACAGATGCGGGTAGTGCAGGGGCGCGATCTGCACGCCGCGCTCGTCGATCAGCTCGGCGTGCTCCGCGTCCAGCCAGCCGTTCTCCACCGCCTGGTCATACAGGAACGTGCCGGGATACGGCGCCGCCAGGCTGACCTGCAGGGTGTGCGGGTTGATCTCGGTGGCGAAGCGGATCGTCTCCTGGATGGTCTCCTTGGTCTCCCCGGGCAGGCCCAGGATGAAGGTGCCGTGGATCTTGACGCCCAGCTCGTGGCAATCCTTGGTGAACTGCCGCGCGACCTCGATCCGCATGCCCTTCTTGATGTTGTGCAGGATCTGCTGGTTGCCGCTCTCGTAGCCGACCAGCAGCAGGCGCAGGCCGTTGTCCTTCAGCACCTTGAGCGTCGCCCGCGGCACGTTGGCCTTGGCGTTGCACGACCAGGTGACGCCGAGCTTGCCGAGTTCCCGGGCGATGGCCTCGGCCCGCGGCAGGTTGTCGGTGAAGGTGTCGTCGTCGAAGAAGATCTCCCGCACCTGCGGGAAGTCGCGCTGGATGGAGCGCACCTCGTCGGCCACGTGGCCGGGGCTGCGCACCCGGTAGGTGTGGCCGCCGACCGTCTGCGGCCACAGGCAGAACGTGCAGCGGCTCTTGCAGCCCCGGCCCGTGTAGATCGAGACGTAGGGATGCATGAGGTAGCCGATGAAGTAGTCCTCGATCCGCAGGTCGCGCTTGTACACGTCCGACACGAACGGAAGCTGGTCCATGTCCTGCAGGATCGCGCGGTCCTTGTTGTGGACCAGGCGGCCGTTGCCGTCGCGGTAGGAGATGCCGTCGATGTCCGCGAAGTCGCGGCCCTCGGCGACCTCAAGGCAGGTGAAGTCGAACTCGTTGCGCGCCACGAAGTCGATGGGCGCGCCCTGCTGCAGGCTCTCGGCCGGCTGCACCGCGACCTTGGCGCCGACGAAGCCGATCTTGAGGGCCGGGTTCGCGTCCTTCATCGCCTGTGCCACCCTCACGTCGGAGGCGAAGGAGGGCGTGCTGGTGTGGATCACGCAAAGTTCGTGCTGCCGGGCCGCGGCCAGGACCGGCTCCATGCCGAGGCCCGCGGGCGGCGCGTCGATCAGCTTGGCGCCCGGCACCAGGGCCGCCGGCTGCGCCAGCCAGGTCGGATACCAGAACGACTTGATCTCGCGCTTCGCTTGGTAGCGCGAGCCGGCGCCGCCGTCGAACCCGCCGAAGGACGGGGGCTGCAGAAACAGGGTCTTCATCATGCCGATCCATCCCTCATCGGGTCCAACTCACGCCGGATGTCATGCTGTCCGAGGCCAGGCCCGGCCGCGTCGCGCGGAGGGTCTGCCCGCGCCAGGCCACCTGATCCGTCCGGTAGCTCGCCAGCATCACCGCGATCGACATGATGTCGCGGAACGGCAAGCACCAGAGGCTGGTGCCGGGCGCAAGGCCAAGCGCGCGGTCGATCCCGTATCCCGAGGCGCCGCGCACCAGCCAGGCGAGCGCGAAGGCGAGCCAGGCCCAGCCGGCCCCGCCCGACAGGCCCACCGCCAGCGCGGCCCAGAACAGCGGATACTGCACGCTCGACATCACGAAGCCCACGGCCTCAAGGCTCCGGATCGTGCGCGCCCAGCGCAGCTCGTGCTCGAACAGCTCCGACAGGTGCGCCTCGGCCACGGTGGTCGCAGGCACGGTGCCCGCGAGCGCGATGGACAGGCCGAGCGACTTGACCAGACGGCCCAGCACGGCGTCGTCCGCCAGGTGGTCCGCGAGCGCCGGCAGGCCGCCGACGCTGTCGAGCGTCTGCCGCCGCAGCGCCATGGTGGCGCCGAGGCAGTCCTGCCGCCCCAGCCCACGTGCCATCAGCGCGCCCGGCAGGAACGCATGATTGATCTGCTCGGCGCCGAGCCGCCCGGTCAGCGTGCCGCCGGACGGCCGCCCGGCATACAGCGTCGTGACCAGGCCGACGCCCGGTGCCATGAGGCTCGCGACCAGCTGGGTGAGATAGCCGGGCGCCGCGTGAATGTCGCTGTCGGCGATGACCAGCACGTCGTGGCGAATATGCGACGCCATGTTGATGAGGTTCGCGACCTTGCGGTTCACGCCGTGCGCGGTCGGGTTCACCACCACCGCCATGTCGAGCGCCGGGAAGCGGCGGCGCAGGCGGGCCAGCACGGCGAGCGCCGGGTCGGCCGGGTCCTGCAGGCCGAACACGATCTGGAACTCGGGGTAGTCCTGGGCGCAGAAGCTGGCCAGCGCCTCCTCCAGGAGAGGCTCGTCGCCGTGCAGCGGCTTCAGGATCGTGACCGGCGGGCATCGGTCCGGAACCATCGCGGCGCGGCGGGCGAAGCGTTCCACCGCCAGCCATCCGGCGCTGGACTGCACCAGGCCGATGGCGGTCAGCCCGGCCGCCCCCATGGTCAGAGCTTCGAACAAGCGAAGCGTCCCGTCAGGCCAGCGTGCCGCCGGAGAGATCGGCGATCTTGCGTTGCAGGCTCTGGATCAGCGGCCCCGCGTCGCCGGAGCCGAGCAGCGAGCGGAAGTCCGACCGCTGCACCGCGACCCGGCTGATGGACCCGTTGAGCAGCACGTCCACCGCGCGCCAGCCCGCAGGGGTGCGGCGCATGACGTAGTCGATCCGCGTCGGCGTGCCGGTGGAAGGCACGATCTGGCTCGCGACGACCTGATCGGCGCCGACGCTGCGGCTGATCGGCAGCAGCTCCAGCTTCTCGCCGCCGAAGCTGTCGAAGTTGGCGACGTAGCTCGCGACGGTGAAGCGGCGGAACACGTCGAGCAGCTGCGCCTGCTGCGCCGGCGGCAACGCCGCCCAGCGGGGGCCGACGGACGCCTGGAGGATGCCCTGGATGTCGAACGCCCCCTCCACCAGCGGCGCCAGGGTGCTGTAGCGCTGCGGGAAGGGGGTGGCCTTGCCCGCGCGCATCCCGGCCACCAGGCCG
>CAHJXG010000093.1 GCA_903644035.1 Rhodospirillales bacterium | reverse complement strand
CGCGACCTTGGCCCCGCGCGCGGCGAAGGCCTCGGCGATGGCCGCGCCGATGCCGGCGGCCCCCCCGGTCACGAGGGCCACCTTGCCGGTGTAGTCGAATGCGGTGTCGAGGTTCATGGCGACCCTTCCGTGCGATCAGAACCCGTTCCCCCGCCCCGGTCCGTGCTGCGACGGGCCGGGGCGGGGGGAGGATGGCTCAGCCCTTCTGCCGCTTGGCCAGCAGCGCGTCGGCGTTCCCCGCCGTGACCGGCGTCCAGGGCACGCTGTACTCCGTCGCCGTCCCGCCGCCCCACGGCATCTGCGACGCGTATTCGTTCCACACCTCGCTCATCGGCTTGTAGCCCTCACCCGCCAGGCGCCGCAGCGCGATGTCGAGCGCGCCCTGCGCCTGGCCGTTCGCGTCCTGCAGGATGCTGACCATCTCGCCGGCCTTGACCGCCAGGATCGCGTCGCTCACGCCGTCGATGCCGGCCAGGGGGATCTTCTTCGGGTCCATCCCGGCCGCCTTGATCGCCTGCAGCGCGCCCAGCGCCATCTCGTCGTTCTGGCCGATGACGCCGCCGATCTGGCCGGGGTGCGCAGTCAGCCAGTTCTCCATCAGCGACTGCGCCTCGGCGCGCGACCAGTTGGCGGTCTTGTGCTCCAGCACCTTCACCCCTGGGTTCGCGGCCAGCACCTCCCGGTTGCCCCGGCCGCGGTCGATCTCGGCGCTCTGGCCGATGGGTCCCTCGATGACCACCACGTTGCCCTTGCCGCCCATCGCCTTCACGACGGCGTCCGCCTCCATCATGCCCGCCTTCACGTCGTCGGAGCCGATGAAGGAAGTGAGCTCGTTGCCGACCACGCGGGTGTTGGAGCCGACCACGAGGATGTTCGCCGCCTTGGCCTTGCGCACCGCGTCCGCGCCGGCCTGGGCGTCGATGGGCACGAAGATGATGGCGTCGAACCGCTGCGTGATCATGCTGTCGAACTGGTTCGACTGGGTCAGCGCGTCGTACTGCCCGTCGAAGACGGTGATCGCCGCCTGGCCGCTGCGCACCGCCGGGTGCGCCTTGATGGCGCCGACCCAGAGCTGCATGAACTCGGCCTTGAGGCCGTACACGGCGGCGCCGATCTTGAAGCTCTTGCCCGCCTGGGCGCGCGCGATGGCCGGCATGGCCAGGGTGGCGGCCGTGGCGGTGAGAAGCGTCCTGCGTTGGATCATCCTGTTGCTCCCTGAGTTTCTAGTCTCGTCCTCGCCGGGACGTGTCGAGCAGCACCGCCAGCACGATGATCGCGCCCTTGATGACCTGCTGGTAGTACGAAGACACGCCCATCAGATCGAGGCCGTTGTTGATCACCGCGATGATCAGCGCCCCGAACAGCGTGCCGACGACGCTGCCGACGCCGCCCGCGAGGCTGGTGCCGCCGATCACCACCGCGGCGATGGCGTCCAGCTCGTAGCTCAACCCGGCCTGCGGCAGCGCCGAGGTGGTGCGCGCGGCCAGCACCATGCCGGACAGCCCCGCCAGCGCGCCCGAGATGGCGTAGACCGAGAAGATGATCTTCCGCGTGCCGACACCGCTGGTCCGCGCGCTCCGCTCGTTGCCGCCGGTCGCATAGACGTAGCGGCCGTAGGTCGTGAAGCGCAGCACCGCCCAGGCCAGGAGCGCCGTGGCGCCGAACAGCACGACCGGGATCGGGACGCCCGCGATGAAGCCCTGGCCGAGCGTGAGGAAGCCCGGCGAGAGCCGCGGCACCGGCATCCCGTCATTGGCGATGAAGGTGAGGCCGCGCGCCACGCTCAACATGCCGAGCGTCGCGACGAACGGCGGCACGCGCAGCCGGGCCACGAGCGCGCCGTTGACCATGCCCAGGCCCAGCCCGGCGCCGACGCCGAGCGCCACGGCGACCAGCGGGTTGCCCGGGTTCGCCCCGGTCACCAGCGACGCGCCCAGGATGCCGCACACCGCCAGCAGCGAGCCGACGGACAGGTCGATGCCGCCGGTCAGGATCACGAAGGTCTGGCCGATGGCCAGGATGCCGTTGATGCTGGCCTGGCGCAGCACGTTGATGATGTTGAGCGGCGTGAGGAAGTACGGGTTGAGCAGGCTCAGCGCCGCACACAGCGCGAAGAACGCGATGACGATGCCGTAGCGCGACAGCGCCTGGCCGATGGCGGCGCCGGGCCGGAAGCGGTCGGGCTTGGCCGGGAGGTCCAGGCCGCTCATGAGGCGAGCTGCATCAGGCGCTCCTGCGACGCCTCCGCGGCGTCCAGCACGCCCGCGAGCCGCCCGCGGCGGAACACCGCGATCCGGTCGCTCATGCCGATCACCTCCGGCAGCTCGGAGGACACCATGACGACGCAGCGCCCCTCCTGCACGAAGCGCGACAGGAAGGCGTACACCTCCCGCTTGGCCCCCTCGTCCACGCCGCGGGTCGGCTCGTCGCAAAGGAGGATGCGCGGCTCGGTGCCGAGGCAGCGGGCGAGCACGACCTTCTGCTGGTTGCCGCCGCTCAGGCTCTGCACCGGGGCCTCGATGGAGCGGGCCTTGATGCGGAACAGGTCCACCATGCGCCCCACCTGCGTCCGCTCCCGCCGTTCGGACACGACCGGGCCGTTCGACAGGCGGGGCAGGCAGGACAGCGTCGCGTTCTCCCGCACCGAGCCGCTCATGACGAGGCCGGTGGCCTTGCGGTCCTCCGTCACCAGCGCCATCCCGGCCCCCAGCGCGTCGGCCGGGCGGGTGATGGCGACGGCCTGGCCGTCGACGCGGATTTCGCCGCCGTTCGCGGGCGCGAGGCCGTACACCGTCTCCAGGAACTCGCTGCGCCCTGCGCCCATCAGCCCATAGATGCCGAGCACCTCGCCCCGGCGCACGCCGAGCGTGATGTCCTCGAACCAGCCGTCGCGGCCAAGGCGTTCCACCTCCAGCATGGCGGGACCGCTCGGCGCCGGATGGGCGCGGTACTCGTCCCGCACGTCGGCGCCGAGGATCAGCCGCACGAGGCCGGGCCGGTCGATGTCGGCGATCCGCCCCGTGGCGACGAAGCCGCCGTCCCGGAACACGGTGTACTCGTCGGCGATGGTGAAGATCTCGGTCAGCCGGTGGCTCACGTAGATGATGCCGACGCCGTGCGCGGTGAGGGTGCGGATGGCGTCGAACAGGATCTCCGTCTCCGCCTCGCCGATGGCCGATGTCGGCTCGTCCATGATCAGGACCGTGCTCTCATGGCTGATTGCCTTGGCGATCTCGACCAGCTGCGTCTGCGCGAGGCTGAGGCTGCGCATCGTGGCCCTCGGCTCGATGCGGAAGCGCAGCCGGTCCAGCAGCTCCGCCGCGCGGCGGTTGAGGGCGGCGCGGTCGACGATGCAGCCGAGCCGGCGCGGCTCGCGCCCGAGGAACAGGTTCTCGGCCACCGTCATATCGGGGATGGGCGAGAGTTCCTGCGTGATGATCGCCACCCCGGCCGCGAGCGCCTGGGCCGGCGTGCTGAAGCTCACCTCGCGCCCGCTGACGGCGATGCGCCCCTCGTCGCGGCGGAGCAGCCCCATGAGGATGTTGAGGAAGGTGCTCTTGCCGGCGCCGTTGCCACCGCAGAGCGCATGGACGGTGCCGGGGCGGAGCGCCAGCCGGCCGTCGCGCAGCGCCCGCACGCCGGCAAAGCTTTTGGCGACGCCCTCCGCATCGATCAGCAGCCCAGCGTCCAACGTCTGCCCCCCGGCGGTCCGCTCTGCAGAACGGCGTGACCATTTGTGCAGAGTTCGGGATTTTGTGCAGCCTGTCAAGGCGGCCGCGGAAAGCGCGCCAGGGCAGGGGAACGCCGCCCCGCCCTCCCGCCGGGCATCTAGCCGCCGGCCCGGCCGGCGCCCTATGCTCTCCGCGTTCAAGCCCGGAGACCCGCCATGAAGTACCGAACCCTCGGCCGGAGCGGCCTCAAGGTGTCGCCGCTATGCCTCGGCACCATGATGTTCGGCGGACCCACGGACGAGGCCACCGCGCGCCGCATCATCGACCGGGCGGCGGATGAGGGGACCAACTTCATCGACACCGCCAACGTCTATGAGCAGGGCCGGTCGGAGGAGATCGTGGGCCGCGGCATCGCGGCGCGGCGGCGGCACTGGGTGCTCGCGACCAAGCTGGCGAACCCGGCCGGCCCTGGCCCCAACGACGCCGGCCTGTCGCGCCGCCACGCGATGGACGCCGTGGACGACAGCCTGCGCCGGCTCGGCGTCGGCGAGATCGACATCCTCTATTTGCACAAGGAGGACCACGCGACGCCGCTCTCCGAGACCGTGCACGCGATGGCGGACCTGATCCGCGCCGGCAAGCTGCGCCACTTCGGCGTGTCCAACTTCCGCGCCTGGCGCGTGGCGGAGGTCTGCCGGCTGTGCGACCAGGCCGGCATCGACCGCCCGGTGGTCAGCCAGCCCTACTACAACGCGATGAACCGGATGCCGGAGGTGGAGCACCTGCCGGCCTGCGCCGCCCTCGGCCTCGGCGTGTTCCCGTACAGCCCGCTGGCCCGCGGCGTGCTGACGGGCAAGTACCGGCCGGACGCGCAGCCCGACCGCGACAGCCGGGCCGGGCGGCAGGACAAGCGGATCATGGAGACCGAATTCCGCCCTGAGAGCCTGCGCATCGCGCAGGTGCTGGCGGAGCACGCAGGCGCGCGCGGCGTCACGCCGGGCCAGTTCGCGGTCGCCTGGGTGCTGAACAACGCCCTGATCACCGGCGTCATCGCCGGCCCCCGCACGGAGGCGCAGTGGGCGGACTACGCGGGCGCGCTGGACTACCGCTTCACCGCGGAGGACGAGGCGCTGGTCGACAGCCTGGTGCCGGCCGGCCACCCCTCCACCCCCGGCTACAACGACCCGGCCTACCCGCTGGAGGGCCGGGCGGCGCGCTCCGCGTCATCATGAACGCCAGCTACCAGTTCGGGATCGAGGAGGAGTACTTCCTCGCGGACGCCGCCACGCGCGGCACGCCGCGGCGCCGGGTCGCGGCGTTCCACGTGGCGGCCCAGGCGCGCCTGCCCGCGGTGGAGCGCGAGCTGCTGCAATCCCAGATCGAGGTCTCGACCGCCCCGTCCACCAGCTTCGGGAGCGCGGGCGAGGCGCTGGGCGCGCTGCGCTCCGGCCTGGCCGAGATCGGCCGCGACCATGGCATCCTGGTGCTCGCGGCCGGCACCCACCCCGTCGCCCGGTGGTCGCGGCAGAGCCAGACGCAGAAGGGGCGCTACGACGACATCATGCGCGAGGTGCGGATGCTGGGGCGGCGCAGCGTGGTCTGCGGCATGCACGTCCACGTGGAGGTGCCCCGGCCCGAGGCGCGCGTGGACCTGATGAACCGGCTGCTGCCCGCCATGCCGCTGCTGCTGGCGCTGTCCGCATCCTCGCCGTTCTGGCAGGGGCAGGCGACGGGGATGGCGGCCTACCGCCTGTCGGTGTTCGGCGCCTTGCCGCGCACCGGGCTGCCGGACCTATTCGACGGGCCGGAAGACTACGCGCGCTACGTGGACGCCATGGTCCGGGCGGGGTCGATCCAGGATGCGAGCTTCCTGTGGTGGACGCTGCGCCCCTCCATCCGCTACCCGACGCTGGAGCTGCGCGTGGCCGACAGCTGCACGCTGCTGGGGCACACGCTCGCCATCGCCGCGCTGTATCGCTGCCTGGTGCGCCTCGCGGACCGCCGGCCCGAGTGGAACCGGGGCCTGACCGGCGCCTCCCGCGCGCTCGTCGCCGAGAACCTGTGGCGGGCGCAGCGCGACGGGGTGCGCGCCGAGCTGATCGACGTGGCCACCGGCGACGCGCACCCCTTCGCCGCCTGCCTCGACGCGGCGCTGGCGTCGGTGGCGGAGGACGCCGACGCCCTGGGC
>CAHJXG010000092.1 GCA_903644035.1 Rhodospirillales bacterium | reverse complement strand
GCCGGGGCGTCCGCCGGGGGCTGGCGCATGCCCGGCCCGGCCCCTATGGATGCGCGCATGGCGGGTTGCACGGACATCGCGTGGGACGGCTGGGTGGCGCGGCTGCCCTCCGGGTGGCGGGCTTACGCCGTGCTGGCGCGGCTCGACCGGCCCATCGGCGTGTGGCTGCTGTTCCTGCCGGGGCTGTGGAGCATCCTGCTGGCCGGACCGCCCGATGCGCACGCGGCGTGGCTGATCCTGCTGTTCGGCGTGGGCAGCGTGGCGATGCGCAGCGCGGGCTGCGTCGTGAACGACATGTGGGACCGCGACATGGACCGCCGGGTGACGCGCACCGCCGGGCGGCCGCTCGCGAGCGGCGCGCTGCGGATGCGGCAGGCGGCGTGGTTCCTGCTGGCGCTGCTCGGCGCGGGCCTCCTGATCCTGCTGCAGCTGAACGGCCTGGCGCGGGCGCTGGGCGTGGGGTCGCTGGTGCTGGTGGCGCTGTATCCCGGGGCCAAGCGGGTGACCTGGTGGCCGCAGGCGATGCTGGGCGTCACCTTCGGCTGGGGCGCGCCGATGGGCTACGCGGCGGCGGCCGGGCATCTCGACGGGGCGGCGCTGGCGTTGTATGCGGCGGCGTTCATGTGGATCCTCGGCTACGACACGATCTATGGCCATCAGGACCGGGAAGACGACGCGCTGATCGGCGTGCGCAGCACGGCGCGGCTGTTCGCGGGGCGGACCCGGCCGTTCCTCGCCGTCTGCTACGCTGCGGCGGTCGCGTTGCTGGCGCTGTCGGGCTGGCTCGCCGGGCTGGGCCTTCCGTTCTTCCTGGGGCTGCTGCTCCCGGCGGCGCTGCTGGCGTGGCAGGTGGCGACGCTCGACATCGACGACCCCGCCGGCTGCCTGCGGCGCTTCAGGGTCAACCGGGAGACCGGGCTGCTGGTGGCCGCCGCGATCCTGATGGGCCGGCTGTGACGCTGCTCCGCCAGTTCCTGGCGTACTACCGCCCGCACCGCCGCCTGCTGCTGCTCGACTTCGGCTGCGCCGCCATGTCCGGCGTGCTGGAGCTGGGCTTCCCCATGGCGGTGCGCGCCTTCATCGACCGCCTGCTGCCCCAGGGCGACCTGACGTGGATCCTGGCCGCCATCGCGGTCCTGCTCGTGGTCTACGTGGCGAATGGCGGGCTGACCGCGGTCATCAACTACTGGGGCCACGTGCTCGGCATCAGCATCGAGACCGAGCTGCGCCGCCGCGCCTTCGACCACCTGCAGAAGCTCTCCTTCCGCTTCTTCGACAACCAGAAGACCGGCCACCTGGTCAGCCGCCTGACGACGGACCTGGTCGATGTCGGCGAGGTCGCGCATCACGGTCCCGAGGACCTGATCATCGCGCTGCTGACCTTCCTCGGCGCCTTCGTGCTGATGGTGCAGATCAGCCCGCCGCTCGCCCTGATCGCGGCGCTGGTGGTGCCGCTGGCCATGGGGATCGTGGCGCATTACGGCGGGCGCATGGACCGGAGCTGGCAGGCGCAGTTCCGCCGCATCGCCGGCTTCAACGCCCGCATCGAGGAGAACGTGGGCGGCGTCCGCGTCGTGCAGGCGTTCGCCAACGAGGACCACGAGCGCGCCCTGTTCGCCTCCGAGAACGCCAGCTACCAGGCGGAGAAGCTGCGCGCCTACGCGGCGATGGCGGTGAGCCTCGCGCTCAACTACCTCGGCATGAGGCTGGTGCAGATCGTGGTCATGCTGGCGGGCACGGCGTTCATCGTGCGCGGCGGGCTGTCCATCGGCGACTTCGTGGCGTTCCTGCTGCTGGTCGGCGTGTTCTACCGCCCGCTCGACAAGATCAGCGCCGTGATCGAGACCTACCCCCGCGGCATCGCCGGGTTCCGCCGCTATCTGGAGTTCCTGGCGATCGCGCCCGACATCGCCGACCGGCCGGACGCCATCCCAGCGCCCCCCTTGCGCGGCGACGTGCGCTACGACCGCGTGACCTTCGGCTACGAGCCGGGCCGCCCGGTGCTGCGGGACATCAGCCTCGACATCCGCGCGGGCGAGACGGTGGCGCTGGTCGGCCCGTCCGGCGCCGGCAAGACGACGCTGTGCTCCCTGCTGCCGCGCTTCTACGAGGTCGAGGCGGGCGCCATCCGCATCGACGGCCTCGACATCCGCGCCATGACCCGCGCCTCGCTCCGCCGGCAGATCGGCATCGTGCAGCAGGACGTGTTCCTGTTCGCCGGGTCGCTGCGTGAGAACATCGCCTATGGCCGGCTCGGCGCGGACCCGGCGGCCGTGCTCGACGCCGCGCATCGCGCCCGGCTCGGCGACCTGATCGACAGCCTGCCGCAGGGCCTCGACACCGTGGTCGGCGAGCGCGGCGTGAAGCTGTCGGGCGGGCAGAAGCAGCGGCTCGCCATCGCCCGCATCTTCCTCAAGAACCCGCCGCTGCTGATCCTCGACGAGGCGACCTCGGCGCTTGACAGCGAGACGGAGCGCGCCATCCAGCAGGCGCTGGCCGAATTGTCCGCCGGCCGCACGACGCTCGTCATCGCCCACCGCCTGGCGACGATCCGCAACGCCGACCGCATCGTGGTGGTGACGGAGGCCGGCATCGCCGAGCAGGGGTCGCACGAGCAGCTCATGGCGGCCCGCGGCGCCTACTGGCGGCTGCACGATGCGCAGTTCGGGACGCTGGCGGCCGAGTGACCCCGGATGCCGCCCGCGACTTCATCCGGGCACACACCGCGCTGTCCCGCGCCCCGCTGGTACCCGAGATCGCGCTCCATCTCGCCACCGAGATCACGCCGATCTGGCAGGCGAGCGAGGCGTGGCTGGACGCGCGTAACGTCGAGCCGCCGTTCTGGGCCTTCGCCTGGCCCGGCGGGCAGGCGCTGGCGCGCCACGTGCTGGACCACCCGGCGCAGGTCCGGGGGCGCCGGGTGCTCGACTTCGCCGCCGGGTGCG
>CAHJXG010000091.1 GCA_903644035.1 Rhodospirillales bacterium | reverse complement strand
ACCATCTGCCCGGCCCGCATCACCGAGACGCGGTCGGTCACCGCCATGATCTCGCGCAGCTTGTGGGTGATCAGCAGCACCGTGCAGCCCTGGGCGCGGAGCGCCTGCAGCACGCGGAACAGGTCGTCCGCCTCCTGCGGCGTCAGCACGCCGGTCGGCTCGTCGAGGATCAGGATCTGCGCCCCGCGATACAGCGCCTTCAGGATCTCGACCCGCTGCTGCGCGCCGACGGCCAGGTCCTCGATGCGGGCGTGGGGATCGACCCGCATCCCGTAGGCGTCACCCAGCCGGGCCAGCTCGGCCGCGGCGCGCGCCGCCCCGGGCGCCAGCCGCATGCCCCCCTCCGCGCCCAGCAGCACGTTCTCCAGCACCGTCAGCCGCTCCACCAGCATGAAGTGCTGGTGCACCATCTCGATGCCGAGCCGGATGGCGTCGCGGCTGCCGCGGATCGCGGCGGACCGGCCGCGCACCAGGATGGCGCCGGCGTCGGCCTGGTAGAAGCCGTGCATGATCGCCATCAGCGTCGATTTGCCGGCGCCGTTCTCGCCGACGATGCCGTGGATCGTGCCGGCCTGCACCCGGAGGTCCACCGCGCGGCAGGCGTGCACCGCGCCGAACCGCTTGTCGATGCCGCGCAGCTCGATGGCAGGCGGGAGCGCGGCGTCCCCGTCTTGGACCGTCAGGTCCGGCACCGTCAGTTCGGGCAGGCGTTGTCGCTCATGTAGTCGTGCACGCTGATCTTGCCGGCGGCGATGTCGGCCTTCGCCGCATCGACCCGGCCGCGCATCTCGGGCGTCACGACGCCCGCGTTGTTCTCGTCGAACGCCAGGCCCACGCCGTCCTCCGAAAGCCCCAGCACCTGCGTGCCCGGCCGCCAGCTGCCGGCGCGCGCGGCCTCCAGCGTCGTGCGGGTGGCGACATCGACCCGCTTCACCATGCTGGTCAGCACGCGGCCGGGATGCAGCATGTTCTGGTTGGAATCGACGCCGATGCTGTACTTGCCGGCGTCCGCCGCCGCCTGCATCACGCCGATGCCCGTCGCCCCGGCGGCATGGAACACCACGTCGGCCCCGCGCTCGATCTGCGAGCGCGCCAGCTCCGCGCCGCGCACCGGGTCGGCCCAGGCGGCGGGGGTGGGGCCGGTCATGTTCTGCAGCACCTCGATGCGCGGGTTCACCGCGCGCGCGCCCTCCGCGTAGCCGCAGGCGAACTTGCGGATCAGCGGGATGTCCATGCCGCCGACGAAGCCGATCTTGCCGGTGGTGCTCCGCATCGCCGCGAGCATGCCGGCGAGGTAGCTGCCCTGCTCCTCCCGGAACAGGATCGACTGCACGTTGGGCGCCTCGGCGACCGCGTCGATGATGACGAAGCGGAGCGCCGGGAACTCGGCCGCCACCGCCTTCACGGCGTTCGCCTGGCTGAAGCCCACGGCGATGATCGGGGTCTGGCCGCGCCGGGCGAAGTTGCGGATCGCCTGCTCGCGCTGGATGTCGGTCTGCGGCTCGAACTCCCGCACCGCGATGCCGCTCGCCTTGGTGAAGGCCTCGGCACCGTCATGGACGCCCTCGTTGAACGACTTGTCGAGCTTGCCGCCCATGGAGAACACGATGGCGGGCGTGACCTCCGCGGCAAAGGCCGGGCCTGCGGACAGGAGCGCCATGAGGGCTGCGGCGGGCATTCGGGGCATCGTGTCGTTCCCTGGGCAATTCGGGTCATGGTAGGGCGAAGACCTTGCGCCATCAATGCGGCACGCTTTACGCGCCGCGGTCCCGCGGGCGAGGATGCCATCCATGACGACACCCCTCGCCGCCCGCATCGACCGCCTGCTCGAGACCCTGCCGCGCGCCTATCCCGGGCCGGGCGGCGCGGTTGCCGTGCTGCGGGAGGGCGAGGTGCTGGCCCGGCACGCCTGGGGCTGGGCCAACGCCGAGCGGCGCATCCCCTTCACGCCGCAGACGCTGTTCCGCATGTGCTCCGTCACCAAGCAGTTCACCTGCGCCCTGGTGCTGGACGCCTTTCCCGACCCGTCCGTGCTGGACGCCGACGTGCGGGCGCGCCTGCCGTTGCTGGAGCAGGCGCCGGGCGCGCTGCATCTGTGCCACAACCAGTCGGGCCTGCGCGACTACTGGGCGGTGGCGATGCTGCACGGCGCGCCGGCGGAGTCGGCGTTCGGCGACGCGGAGGCCGGGCGCGTGATCGCCGGCACCCGCACGCTGCACTTCGCGCCGGGCCGCCGCTATTCCTACGTGAACCAGAACTTCCGCATCCTGTCGGACATCCTGCAGGAGCGTACCGGGCGCGGCTTCGCGGAGCTGCTGCGCGCCCGCATCTTCGAGCCGGCCGGCATGGCAGGCGCGATCCTGGCCGCCGACACCCGCGCCATGCCGGACGGCACGGAGGGCTATGAGGGCACCCAGGCCACCGGGTTCCGCGCGGCGGAGAACCGCATCCTGTGGACCGGCGACGCCGGGCTGGGCGCCGGCCTCGACGACATGATCGCCTGGGAACGATACATCGACGCGACTCGGGACGACGCGGCGGGGCTGTACTCCCGGCTGTCCGCGCCGGTCGCCTTCGCCGATGGCGCCCCCGCCGCCTACGGCTTCGGCCTGGGCCGGGCCACCGAGCTGGGCCGCCCCGTCACCGGCCATGGCGGCGCGCTGCGCGGCTGGCGCAGCCACCGCATGTACGTGCCGTCGGAGCGCGTCTCGGTCGTCGTCCTGTTCAACCACCTGTCGGATGCGCACGGCGCGGCGGTGGACGCGCTGGCCGCCGTGCTGGGGGAGGACCGGCCACGTCCCGCCGCCCAGCCGATGCCGGACTGGCTCGGCGCGTACATGGAGCCGGAGACCGGGCTTGCCGCGCGCATCGACACGGCGCCGGACGGGCACGTGCGGCTGCGCTACGGCCATTCGGCGGAGCGGCTTGAGCTCCAGGCGGACGGCACGGCGGGCCGCG
>CAHJXG010000090.1 GCA_903644035.1 Rhodospirillales bacterium | reverse complement strand
CGCTGCCACCCTTGCCGGCGCGTGATCCATGCTTGTATGGTGCGGAGGTGTGTCCGCGTAGCTCAGCAGGATAGAGCGAAAAGTACTCCCGACCACCCTACCATGTATGTATCCCAGCCCGGATTTGCTGAGGTTTTGCAAATGGTAGGGCTACCACGTTGCGATAGCCAGGCAAGACAATCTCACCATAAGGGTTCCTGCGACGCGGCAGACAGGCTATAGGGGGTTATGGTTATGGAGGTGGCTACAACGTCCGCGTAGCTCAGCAGGATAGAGCACAGGATTCCTCGTTTTTTCGAAACTGGGCGTCGCGATCGGAAACGGCGCGGCGGATCCGCTCAAAGTCGGGGAACGCTGCGGCGCGCTTGCGCCATGCCGATCCCGAGCCAAGCCCGGCCGAAAGGCCGGGAAGGTGTAGAGACTGGACGGGCGGCACCTACGGGCTCCCGCAAACCGAAGGTTTGCAGCGGGCCTATGGTGAAGGGACAGTCCAGACCACGAACGCCTTCGTCATTTCGCGAAGGCGGCGGCGAAAGCCGAAGTGGGATGAATCCTGGGGCCGTGGGTTCGAATCCCGCCGCGGACACCAACTCCACGCGAATCGGCATGTCTCAATACTGGAACGCGATGTGGCTGGGTTTCCACGCGGGTGGGATGGTTTGGCGCGGAAACCGACGTCAGACTCGGAATTTGAGAAAGGCCACGGACATCGTGACCCTGCGGTCGATTTGCGGCTAAGCACGCGACCTCAAGGATTACTGGCAGCGCCACTTCAGACCTGGCATCGCTAGGAACACCGCAATGGCGTAGCGCCACGGCCTCGCCTTTTCGGTCGTCAGCATATGCGGGTTCCTCTGGGACGACATGAACACCCGGACATTTCGGACGAACTTCTTGCGCTCGATGCCCGGGTAGTCGGGGCTGAGCCGCCTGCCACCTCGTTCACGGCCATGGCCGCGCCCTCGATGTGCAGCAGCCGCACTACCGCTTCCGTGACGGGGATGCCCTTCGTGTCTACCACAGAGCTCACGTCTCGGCTCTGATCCCAAGGCTCGCGCGGCTTGATCCGCTTCAGCCGCAACTCAGGCGGCTAGATCCTGAGCAGGGCATCGACGTGCCCGAGCATGTCGGGCAACTCACGCCCCGCCTTCAAGGCCCGCCATTTCATCGTGCGGCCGGTGTAGCTGACCCAGCTACTTGCCGCGGCGCCACCTCATGTCAGTGGCGAGATACCCTTCAGCCATGTGCGGGTTTCCTGCAAGTCGGAACCCTCAGCATGACATTGGCAGTCACCCTACGTTCAACCAATGCGCACCATAAGACGGCAAAAATCAACAAACAATACCTGTTGTGTCGTGCACGATTTGTTACAAGCTGGAAACCCTAAGGAGAAAATCAGCCATCTACGGCACAGCTTTGGCGTTGTGCTAGTTATAGGAGTCGCCAGTTGCTGAACCTTCGAGTCCCTATGCTGATCGGCGCACTTATGATGCTTTTGCCGTTTGCAGCGAAAGCTCAGGCTTTATGGCAAGGTACATCTTACGGTATGACCCCACAGGAAGTCTTGAGTGTCCTCAAAGGTGCTCACCCCCCCTCGCATTCTGAACGCTTGGGAAATGGGGCGTCTGAGCTTCTTCGGCTTCAAGACGTGCAGATCTCTAATGAGACGTTCGATGCAAAATTCTACTTCAGCCAACAAAGATTGGTTCAAGTGACCTTGGGACTTCAGCGTGAGCGGGATTTCAGTTCTGCCGTGAGGACTTTCGACTCCATAACGGAGGCTCTTCGAGCCAAGTATGGTAACGAGATCAACAAGAGATCAGAGAGAGGGTTGATGAACCGGACCTCCGCAACCTGGATTTCGGGGCGCACGAACATCGCAGTGCTGTGCATGTCCGTTGGCCCAAACGATGCGGTACTCAACATTAACTATCAGGTGCGGATCGCGGCGGACGCCGACAAGCTGTAAACCAACTACTCAGACCACCTCACACTCTGGCTCAAAACTGATACCTTGTAGCCCATGATGCCCCGGAACCGGTAAGAACCCGTCTCATAACTCGTGTGCAATGCGCCTGACGAGGACCATTACATTGGCGAGCACAACGAAGCCGTCGATCAAAGAGCGCCAAATGTATCGGCTAGCGCGGGGTCATAGGCTCCACGATGGCACGGGACTCATTATTTCCACAAATCGCCCGCAGCGCCTCGATAACCTCAGCGGATACGATCACCTGGTTTGGTTTCGCTCGGCGTGTGACGCGGACGCCGAGATCGTCAACCTCCAGACCTCCGATCCCCGCCTCCACCTCGGCGAGCCAGCCGCCGATGGCGGCGCGAGCGCCCGGCGGCACCGGGGTCTGGATCGGCGCCTCCCCCTGGTGGCCCGGCGCCGGAACTTGGTCGTACAGGAGCTTCTTGAGCCGGTCGTTCTCGACCTTCTGCTCGCGCAAAACCGCCATCATCAAGGTGATGCGGCTCTTGGTCCCATGGTCCAGGGCTGCGAGGTCCTCGTCGGCGATGGCCAGGGGGTTGCCCCCGCCGGGCGGCTTGGGCACGGACACGTCGACGATGCCGCGGTAGGCGTCCCGCCAGATGCGCAGGAGCGCGCCGTAGCGGTTGAGGAGGGACTGCTCGGCCGGGAACTTCCCGAAGCGGATCCGCCCGGTTTCGGTGACCAAAGGAGTGCGGGGCTCCTGCACGGGCCTTGCGCAAACCAGATCCTTGCAAACCGCAACGATCCGTTCAGCGTTGGTACGGTGCGCGCCCCGACCCTGAGGGATCGCCTCCGTCAGCACCTTCGACTTCTCCAGGGCATCCGCCACGATCGCGTCGGTCTTCCTGCTCATCGCTGTTCTCCGAAGATTGCGGCACCGGATAACTCACCCGGGAACCCGGTCAGGCGCGTGCTGCGGCGGCTCACCGCGGCGCGCAGCACGTCACGGGATCCGACCAGCACCACTTGCTCGGTGGCCCGCGTGATGGCGGTGTACAGCCACTCCCGGTTCAGCAGGCCCCGGCCATCCAGCGCGACGACGACACGTCGGGCCTCCGATCCCTGGGCGCGATGCACAGTGATCGCCCAGGCGGACATGAGTTCGGCCGTCGCCTCCTCGGTGATCCCGCGCGCGGCGTCCTCGCCGTCAAAGCGGAACGTGGGCGGATCCAGGCTTTCGACCCACCCCATGTGTCCGTTCATGAGGGCTTCGTCGTAGCGGTTCCGGGTTGCGATGACGGGATCCCCGACCGCCACGAAGGGAGACAGCGGCCCGAGACGTTGCCCCCGGACGCCGTCCGCCTCGCGGCGGAGATGCATCAGCGAGCAGAAACGCCTGCATGTCCTGTTCAGGGCCGCCAGGACCAGGATGGCGTCACCGGGCGTACCCGCGGTGACCATGTCGTTCCTGATCCGCTCCATGGCCTCTTCCAAACCGTCGCCCGGGCTGTCCAGGAAGAACACTCCCGGCACGACCCCGGAGTAGGAAGGCAGGTCCGGCACGACGCCCTCGCGCACGGCGTTCGCGACCCCGACGATTGGGTTCCCGGCCGCCTGGCGGAGGATGCCCGTGAGCCGGTTCACAAGGCGACCGTCGGCGACGAGATCATGGAAGACCTGGCCCAATCCGACAGGCGGCAGCTGGGCGACGTCGCCGACCGCCACAAGCCGTGCGCCCGTGGGGAGCAGCCGCAGGATCCGCCGCCACGTCGCCAGATCCACCATCGACGCCTCGTCGACCACGAGCAGGGTCCGTTGGCCAAGGAACGGCAGGTCGCCGGGGACGGACCGCCCCTCGCTTGCCAGGGCCTCCCGGCGTTCGAGCCCGTGGACAAGCCTGGCCAGGGTGAACGCGCGTCGACCGGTGGACCGCGCGAGCCGCAGCGCCGCCTTGCCCGCCAGCGCCGCGAGCACGACGTGGCCCCCGGCGGCGGACCATGCATCCACCAGCGCGCGCATGGTCGTCGTCTTCCCGGTTCCCGCACTCCCTTGCAGCAAGGCGACGGGACGCCGGAGGATGCCGAGCACGGCGCCTCGCTGCTCGTTGGTCAGCGGGCGCCTGGCGGGCTCGTGGTCCCGGATCCGGAATGACCAGTCCTCGGCCGGGATCCGGACGCCCGTCAGGCGGGCGAGATCGGACGCCACCGTCCGCTCCAGCCACGCGGCGCCGGGCGCGCGCAGCAGGTCGCCCCGGACAAGAACCCGGGATCCGCGGATCCCGGCCGCAAGGGCCGCCCTGGCCGGAACCCCGAGCCGCTCGAGGGCGATCAGGAAATGCTGCTCGGTGGACGCGGTATCGCCTCCGGCGAGGATGGTCCGCCATGCGGCATCGCAGGCGCCAAGCAGCCTCTCGGGGTGAGACGAGGGGTCGCCCACGTGGCCACCGGCCAGGAGGAGTCGCTGCCCCACGTGATCGGCCGCCCTCCAGTCCAACACGGCGCCGACCGCGTAGGGGTGCCGGAGCAGTTTGCTCCAGGCGTCCGGCGCCCCGAGCAGCCGGTGGAGCGAGCGGGCGGCCGAACGGTCGGACACGCCGTGCCGCTCCAGCAATGCGTAAAACTCGGCTTCCGCCAACGCGACGGTCTCGGCGGCGCGCATCGACACGAGGCGGGCACGCACGAGGGCCGCGAGCTTCTCCCCGAGATGGGGACGGCCCGGGGCGAGGAGGCTGGCGACCTCGACTGACCGCGACGGGTCGGGGAGAACGTCAAGGACCCCGCTCCCGAAACGCTGCGTGAGGCGCGCCGCGCGCGCCGCGCCGATGCCCGGCAGCGTCCGGAGCCAGGGCCCGACCAGGGCGCCGCTGGTCCGGACGCGGACGGCGGCGC
>CAHJXG010000089.1 GCA_903644035.1 Rhodospirillales bacterium | reverse complement strand
CTCGCCGGCCTCGACCGGCAAGTGCGCCGCCCCGGCCGCGGCCGCGACCGCCATCAGCCCGGCCAGGGCGCCCAGCGCGACCCAGCCGCGATACGAATCCGTGTTCATGGGTGCCATTTACCCGCAGCGGCCCGGTTCCGCCATGGCGTGGTTCGGTGTAGCCTGCCGCCATGCCCCGCGGAGACCTGTTTCCCGAAATCGGACCGTTCGAGACCGGCTACATGCCGCTGTCTGGCGGGCACGTGATGTACTGGGAGCAGGTGGGCGCGGCGCACGGCCAGCCGGTGCTGTTCCTGCATGGCGGACCCGGCGCCGGGGCGGGCGCGGTGCACCGCCGGTTCTTCGACCCGCATTTCTGGCGCGTGGTGATCTTCGATCAGCGTGGCGCCGGGCGCTCCCGTCCCCTGGGCAGCCTGGCGCACAACACGACGCCCGACCTGGTGGCCGACATCGAGACGCTGCGCCGCCATCTCGGCATCGAGCGCTGGCTGCTGTTCGGCGGGTCCTGGGGGTCCACCCTGGCGCTCGCCTACGCGCAGGCTTACCCGGACCGGGTGCGCGGCCTGGTGCTGCGCGGCGTGTTCCTGGGCCGGCGGCCCGAGGTGGAGTGGTTCCTGCACGGCCTGGGCGCGGTGTTCCCGGACGCGCACGCGGCGTTCATCGGCCACTTGACGCCCGAGGAACGGCGCGACGTGCTCGGCGCCTACCTGCGTCGCCTCGTCCATCCCGACCCGGCCGTGCACATCGCCGCCGCCCGCGCCTGGTCGGTCTATGAGGGGTCCTGCAGCACCCTGCTGCCCAGCCCCGACACGGTCGCGTCCTTCGCGCAGGACCGCACGGCGCTCGGCCTCGCCCGCATCGAGGCACACTACTTCGCCCACGACCTGTTCCTGCCGGAGGGCGGGCTGCTCGGCGGCATGCACCGCATCGGCCACCTGCCGGCCGAGATCGTGCAGGGCCGCTACGACATGATCTGCCCGGCGCGCACCGCCTTCGAGCTGGCCGCGTCCTGGCCCTCCGCCCGGCTGACCGTGATCCCCGACGCCGGGCACTCGGCGCTGGAGCCGGGCGTGCGCCGGGCCTTGGTGTCCGCCGTGGAGCGGTTCCGCACGGTTCGCTGACCCCGGGAGGCGCGGCCCGACGCCCCGGACGCGATCAGGCGGCCAGGGCTGCGGTGATGCGCCGGGCGAAAGCGGCGGGATCGGAGGGCATCTCCCCATCCTGCACCCGCGCCAGGTCGAGCAGGGTATGCGCCGCGTCCGTCAGGTCCGCGCCCGCCTCAAGCTGCTTCGACAGGCTGTGGATCAGCGGATGGCGCGGGTTCACCTCCAGCGCCGGCGGCAGGCCCATCCCGGCCTGCCCGTGCCGCCGCATCAGCCGCTGCATCTGCAGGTCCGGGCCGAACCCGGCGGCCGCCAGCACCACCGCGCTGTCCACCAGCCGGTCGGTCGCGCGCACCTCGCCCACCGCGTTCCCCAGCGCCGCCTTCAGCGCGGGCAGCAGCTTCTCCGTGTCGGCGGCCTCGCCCTCCGGCTCCGCCGTGACCGGCAGCTTCGATAGGTCGATGCCGCCCTGGGTCACGCTGCGGAGCGGCTTGCCGCCCCACTCGGCCAGCCGCTCGGGCCAGAAGGTGTCGACGGGATCGGTGAGCAGGAGCACCTCGACGCCGCGGGCCTTGAAGCCCTCCACCTGCGGCGACCGGGCAAGCGCGTCGGCGTCGTCGCCGGTCAGGATGTAGATCGCCTCCTGCTCCGGCTTCATGCGCTCGACGTAGCCGTCCAGCCCGGTCCAGCCCTCTTGGCCCGACGACCGGAACCGCATCAGCGCGGCCAGCTCCGTGCGGTGCTCGGTGTCCTCCCAGACGCCCTCCTTCAGCACGGCGCCGAAGTTCTCCCACAGCTTGGCGAAGTCGTCCGCGTCCTTGGCACGGGTCTTCAGCTCGCCCAGCACCCGGTTGGTCACCGCCTTGCGGATGCGGGCCAGCACCGGCGTCGCCTGCAGCATCTCGCGGCTGACGTTCAGCGGCAGGTCCTCGGTGTCCACCACGCCCTGCACGAAGCGCAGCCAGGGCGGCAGCATCCCGGCCTCGTCGGTGATGAACATGCGGCGCACGTGCAGGCGCACGCGGCTCTCGCGCACCCCCTCCACCGCCTCGAACGGCCGGGCGCCCGGCACGAACAGCAGGGCGGAGTACTCGAGCGCCCCCTCCGCCCGCCAGTGCAGGGTGGCCCAGGGATCGTCGTACTGGCCGAGATGCCGGTAGAAGTCCTTGTACTGCTCCGGCGTCACCTCGGCCTTCGGCTTGCGCCACAGCGCGGTACCGGCGTTGGCCGGCCGGTCCTCGCCCTCCGTCGCGACGGTGATCGGCACCGTGATGTGGTCCGCCCACTTGCGCACGATGGTCTCGAGCCGGATCGGCTCCAGGAACTCGTCCGCATCGGGCTTGATGTGCAGCAGCACGCTCGTACCCGGCGCGTCGCGCGTGGCCGGGGTGAGCGTGAAGGCGCCCGCGCCGTCCGACGCCCAGGTCCACGCCTCCTCCGACCCGGCGCGCCGGCTTGTGACCTCCACGCGGTCCGCCACCATGAACGCCGAGTAGAAGCCGACGCCGAACTGGCCGATGAGGCTCACCTTCTCGTCGGGCTTGGCCGCAGCCGCCGCGTCGCCGAAGCGGCGGGTGCCAGAGCGGGCGATGGTGCCGAGGTTCGCCGACAGCTCCGCCTTGTCCATGCCGACGCCGCTGTCTGCGATCAGGATCGTGCGCGCGGCCTTGTCCGGCACGATGCGCACGCCGGCATCGGGCGGCAGCGCCAGGGCGGGCGCGGTCAGCGCCTCGAACCGGCGGCGGTCCGTGGCGTCGGCCGCGTTGGCGACCAGCTCGCGCAGGAAGATCTCGCGGTCGGAATACAGGGCGTGCACCACAAGGTCGAGCAGGCGGCCGACCTCGGCGCTGAATTCGTGGGTCTCGGTTTGCATGTCGGTCATCGCGATCTCCCCCAAGCTGCCGTGCTCGCGCCGCTTCTGCCGCGGCGAGGCCATATGCCGCCCGGCCCCGATCTTTTCAATACAGCGGCAGAAGCCGGGCGGTGCGGTCAGGTGCCCTGGGTATCCGCCCCGCTGCCCCGACCGGAGACGCCGGCCCGGCTCGGCGCATCGGCTCCCGGCTCGATGGTGCGAGACTCGGCGGCCAGTTCGGCGTCGTCCTGCGGCGCTGTCGCGGGGATGGTCACCGGGTCGTCCCGATGCTCCTCCAGCACGGCGATCACCGCCTGGGGGTCGGCCCGCTCGGCGGCGGCGAACAGCCGCTCGGCCTCATCCTCGTCTCCTGCGGCCTGGGCGCGCAGGGCTTGCTCCGCCAGCTGCCGCGCTGCGGCATGCTTGCCGCCGGCGCCGTCGGCCTGATCGAGGTCGTCGCTCATGATGTCTGTCTCCGGCAAAAGCTGCGTCACCCCGGTTTGGCCCATGCGGCAGGGCCGCTGCGGAGTGCCGTTCTGCCGCGCCTTGGACCACAAAACCCCGCCGCCAGCAAAGCGGCGGAGGACCGCAAGGAACGGCATGGATGCGCGGCCCGAGATGCCGGCCGGTTCAACTCTTGCATCGCCGGACTGTTTGGCGCCAGGTAAAATGAACTGGATCCGGCTATGGCCGTTAAAGGCGATGGAGGCGGCACCTATGCCAAATACAGTCGAGATCCGGAAACTGGATGCCCACGACCCGTTGCCGGAAGGGCAGCGGCGCCGCGTCGTCGTCCTGCAGCGCTTCGACGAGGACGACCCTCGCAGAATCGTGACCGAAATCACTTTGTCAGGATCACCCGGCCCGTCCGAGGTGGTGCAGCCCAGGCGTGCGGACGGCACGGCGATGTCGCTGGATGAGGTCGTGGCCGCCGCGCAGAAGGTCGCGGAGTCGGAGGGGATCGGCCAGGTGTTCGTCCTGGACCGCACGGCCGGGCGCTTGGAGCATGACGTCATAGAGCACGCGGGCGACCACAGCTTCCCCGGCAAGACGCTGGACGACACCGACCCCGAGGACGGCGAAACCGGGCCGGACATGCGGCCCCGGGTGCCGTAAACCGGCCGTGGCAGTGCCCGAATTTGGCCATATGACGGGGCCACATGGCTCGACTTCCTGCCGCGGCGGCATTAAGGCGCGTGGCCCGGTTGGAAGTCGGGTCTGCCAGTTTACTGTCTCGAAGCGAACATGACTGCCTTTTCATGCTGCGTCCTGCGCTTATGTCCTCCCCTCTACCACAAGGCCCCCATCCCGGGTGCGGCCCTCAACAAGAAGAGAAATTCTGATGCCTGATACCGGGCTAGACGTGTCCACGACTGGACGGCGTGTCGGCGTGCTTGTGGTCGGCCTCGGCGGCGCCGTCGCCACCACGGCGGCGGCGGGCATCGAGATGCTGCGCGCCGGCTCGAACGACATGGCGGGCCTGCCACTGGCCGGCGTGGGCGCCTCTGGGATTGCAGCCTACCGGAACCTGCACTTCGCGGGCTGGGACCTGCATGGCGAGAACCTGGAGAATGCGGTGCGGGAGCATCGGGTGCTCGACCGGGAGCAGTCTGAGCTGGTCGCCCCGGCGCTGCGCGACATGACGCCCTGGCCCGCCGTGGGCAGCGTCGATTTCTGCAAGAACGTGGATGGCGCCAACAAGGTCGCCGCCGGGTCGCACCGGGAGGCAGTGGACCGGATCCGCGACGACATCCGCCGCTACCGCGAGACGTCAGGGATCGAGAACCTGGTGGTGGTGAACCTGGCGTCGGTCGAGCGGTGGCCCGACAAGTCGGCCGGCGCGCTGCACACGCCGGAAGGGTTCGAGAAGGGCCTCGACAGCAGCGACCCGGCCATCAGCCCGGCCATGCTGTATGCCTACGCTTCCATCGTCGAGGGCGTGCCCTACGGCAACTTCACGCCCAGCCTCGCCGCCGACATCCCGGCCCTGACCACCTTGGCCGAGCGCCGCAACGTCCCCGTCGCCGGCAAGGACGGCAAGACCGGCCAGACCTTCATCAAGACCGTCCTCGCCCCGGCGTTCCGCAGCCGCAGCTTGTACGTCGAGGGCTGGTTCAGCACCAACATCCTCGGCAACCGCGACGGCCTGGCGCTGGACAACCCCGACAGCTTGAAGAGCAAGCTGAACACCAAGGGGTCGGTGCTCGACGACATCCTGGGCTACCCCGTCGAGGACCACATCGTCGACATCCGCTACTACAAGCCACGCGGCGACAACAAGGAGGCGTGGGACAACATCGACCTCGTGGGCTTCCTCGGCCAGAAGATGCAGATCAAGGTTAATTTCCTTTGCCGCGACAGCATCCTGGCGGCGCCACTGGTCATCGAGATCGCCCGGGTGCTCGACTTGGCCCGGCAGCGCGGCGAGGGGGGCATCCAGGAGCAACTCGGCCTGTTCTTCAAGGCGCCCATGACGCCGGCCGGCAAGCGGGAGGAGCATAGCTTTCCCGTGCAGGAACGTGCGCTCCTCGACTGGCTGGCCGCCTAGCATGGGCGGCGCGGTTTAGCATCGTGCTGGATGACGTTCGCGGCCAGGCATCCAGCCTGGCCGACGTCGTTCCGCTCGCGGTGGAGCTTGGCGACCTGAAGCGCGTTCGTGACGCCTCCGGCCCCGACAGCCTGGCCTCCCGTCTGTTCCGCAGCGCCTGGGGCGCCCTGCTGGCGGGTCAGGCTCCGCCGGACGTCGCGTTGCTGGCGACGGCCGACGCGATTGCGGCCGCGCGGCTGGGCGGCATCGACGGCACCGTGCTGGTGGGCGCCGGGCTGACCGGGGCCGA
>CAHJXG010000088.1 GCA_903644035.1 Rhodospirillales bacterium | reverse complement strand
TATGCGCCCTTGCGGCCGAACGGGCTGGGTCCGGCAAGCTGGGCGCCGCTGCTCGCGCGGAGCGGCGGGCGGGCCGACGAGATCCAGGCCGGCCTCCATGCAGAGCTGACGGCGGCGCTGGACCGCATCGCCGCCGCCTGGCCCGCCCAGCTGCCGCGCGGGCACATCCACGCCGACCTGTTCCCGGACAACGTGTTCTTCCTGGACGGCCGGCTGTCGGGGCTGATCGACTTCTACTTCGCCGCGACCGACCTGCTGGCCTACGACGTCGCCGTCTGCCTGAACGCCTGGTGCTTCGAGCCCGACTACAGCTTCAACGTCACCCGGGCGCGCGCCATGCTGGCCGCCTACGACCGGGTCCGCCCGCTGCTGCCGGAGGAGCGCGCGGCCCTGCCGGTGCTGTGCCAGGGGGCGGCGCTCCGCTTCCTGCTGACCCGGCTGTACGACTGGCTGAACACCCCGCCGGGCGCCATGGTGACGCGCAAGGACCCGGTCGAGTACCTGCGCCGCCTCCGCTTCCACCTCGCCGCGCCGGACGAGCACGCCTATGGCATCTGACGCGCCTGCGGACGCCGAGCCGGTGACGGTCGAGATCTGGACCGATGGCGGCTGCAAGCCGAACCCCGGCCCCGGCGGCTGGGCGGCCATCCTGCGCTTCGGCGCGCATGAGCGGGAGCTGCAGGGCGCCGACCCCGCCACCACCAACAACCGCATGGAACTCACCGCCGCCGCCGAGGCGCTCGAGGCGCTGACCCGGCCCTGCCGTGTCGTGCTGCACACCGACAGCGAGTACGTGCGCAACGGCGTGACCCGCTGGAGCACCGGCTGGGTGCGCCGCAACTGGCGCAACGCGTCCGGCGATCCCGTCGCCAACATGGCGCTGTGGCGCCGCCTGCTGGACGCCGCCAAGCCGCACACGGTGGAATGGCGCTGGGTGCGCGGCCACTCGGGCGACGCGATGAACGAACGCGCGGACGTGCTGGCGACGGCGGCGCGGCAGGGGCTGGGGGAGTGACGCCGCCCGGCTGAGGCCCGCCTCGAATGCTGCCCTGCCCCGTGGCCTCGTCAGGTTCCATGTGGGCCTGGCCGTCCCATCTGGAACACCATGCCGACAGTCCCGACGCTCCGCCGCCCGTTCATCCTCGCGTCCGTCATGGCGGCGCTGTTCATGATCGCCATCGAGGCGACCATCGTCTCGACCGCGATGCCGCAGATCGCGGGGCAGCTCGGCGACCTGCACCTCTACTCCTGGGTGTTCTCCTCGTTCCTGCTGACGCAGACGGCGACGACCGTGGTGTTCGGCAAGCTGGCGGACCTGTATGGCCGCAAGCCGGTGCTGCTGGTGGGCATCGCCGTGTTCCTCCTGGGCACCGTGCTGTGCGGGCTGGCCTGGTCGATGCCGTCCCTGATCGTGTTCCGGCTGATCCAGGGCGTGGGCGCCGGTGCCATCCAGCCGGTCTGCCTGACCGTCGTGGGCGACCTCTACTCGGTGCAGGAGCGCGGCAAGATCCAGGGCTACCTCGCCAGCGTGTGGGGCGTCTCCTCCGTCCTCGGGCCGCTGGCCGGCGGGCTGATCATCCAACATTTCAGCTGGGCGTGGATCTTCTGGCTGAACCTGCCGGTTGGACTCGCGGCCGCGGTCGGGTTCGTCCTGTTCCTGCATGAGAGCGTTGCGCGTGAGAAGCAGAGCGTCGATACGGTCGGCGCCGCGCTGTTCACGGTGGCGGTCGCCTCGCTCATGGCGGCCCTGACGGAGGCCGGGACGTCCGACCATGCGTTCGCGGCCCTCGCCGCCGGGGTCTGCGTCGTCAGCACGGTCCTGTTCGTGCTGCAGGAGCGGCGCGCCCGCGATCCCATGATGAACTTCGGCCTCTGGGCGCGCCGTCCCATCGCCACCGCCAACGTCGCGACGCTGCTGAGCGGCATGGCCGTCATCGGGCTGACCACGTTCCTGCCGATGTACGTGCAGGGCGTGCTGAACCAGTCTGCGCTGGTGGCGGGCTTCACGCTCACCGTGATGGTGCTGGGCTGGCCGATCGGCGCCACGCTCGCGGCCCGGAACTTCTCCCGCTTCGGGCTGCGCGCGACGCTGCTGTTCGGCGCGGCCCTGCTGCCGGTGGGCGCGGCCGCGTTCCTGTTCCTGGCGCCGGGCGTGTCACCGGTCTTGGCGGGCCTGGGGTCCACCGTGATGGGCCTCGGCATGGGCTTCCTGACCACCTCGGCCATCGTCATCATCCAGGACAGCGTCGAGTGGGGGGAGCGCGGCTCCGCCACCGCGTCGAACATCTTCTCCCGCAACCTCGGCAGCACGTTGGGCGCGACCATCCTGGGGGCGGTCCTGAACATCAGCCTGGCCCATCGCGGCGACGGGGTGGCCGTGCACTTCGACCAGATCCGGCAGCTGCTCGACCATTCCCTGGTCGGGGCCGGCAACGACGCCATCCGCGCGGCGCTCGGCCAGTCGCTGCATCTCACCTTCTGGGCGGTGTTCCTGGTCGCGGTCTCCACGCTGGCCTTCGCCACCCTCGTGCCCTCGGTCGCGATGAAGCCGGCAGCGCGGCCCGCAGCCGCGGAATGATGCCCATTCCTGCCGGCAGGGCCGCACGGGCGTCCTGCAGCATGGGGGAGCGCAAGGTCTGGAAGCCCAGGCCCGGCCGCCGCGTCATACGGCGCGGCCCACCAAATCGGGCGCCCGCGCCGCGGGATCGCCGACCCGGCGGGGCACGCTGGCCTCGATCCGCCTGAACGTCGCCAGCGCCTGCGCGACCACCTGGTCCATGTTGTAGTAGCGGTAGGTCGCGAGCCGTCCCACGAACCAGGTGTCTGCCGTCGCGTCGGCCAGGGCCTCGTAACGCTTGTAAAGCGCCTGGTTCTCGGGCCGGGGCACGGGGTAGTAGGGGTCGCCCTCGGCCTCCGGATACTCGTAGGTGATGCTGGTCCGCGGGTGCGACTGGCCGGTGAGGTGCTTGTATTCGGTGATGCGGGTGTAGGCCTCGGTCTGCGGGTAGTTCACGGTGCCCACGGGCTGAAACCATTCCTGGCCGAGCGTCTCGTGCACGAAGCGCAGCGAGCGGTAGGGGAGCCGGCCGAAGCGGCAGCCGAAGAACTCGTCCACCGGGCCGGTCCAGATCAGCCGGGCGGCCACGTCCCGCCGGACCGCGCTGTAGTCGACGCCGGTGCGCACCGTGATGAGGGGATGGTCGAGCATGCGTTCGAACATCCGCGTGTAGCCGTGGGCGGGCATGAACTGGAACGCGTCGGTGAAGTAGCGGTCGTCGCGGTTGGTGCGCACGGGCACGCGCGCGGTGACGGAATGGTCCAGCTCCGACGGGTCGAGGCCCCACTGCTTGTGGGTGTAGCCGCGGAAGACCTTCTCATACAGCTCGCGCCCGATCCTGGAGACGACGACGTCCTCCGACGTGCGGACCACGTCCACCGTCTCCGCGCGGGCGGCGAACCAGGCGTCCAGCTCGTCCGGCGTGAGGTCGAGCCCATACAGCGCGTTGATGGTATCGAGGTTGATCGGGATCGGCACCAGGCGGCCGTCCACCTGGCCGAGCACCCGGTGCTGATACGGCCGCCACGTGGTGAAGCGGGACAGGTGGTCGAACACGGCGCGCGAGTTGGTGTGGAAGATGTGCGGCCCGTATCGATGGATCAGCAGGCCCGCCGCGTCCAGGTGGTCATAGGCGTTGCCGGCGATGTGGGGGCGGCGGTCGATGACCAGGACCCGGTCCCCGCGTTCGGACGCCAGGCGCTCGGCCAGCACGCTGCCGGCGAAGCCCGCGCCGACCACCAGCCAGTCGTAGTCCGGCGTGGAGGTTGGACCGATGGCCGCCGGGCGCCGGGGAACCAGGCGGACCACCGGCGTGGTGGGCAGGATGCCGTTGTCGAGATCGGGAGGCCGGGTCATCAATTCGCTGCCGCCCCGGCGTTCAAGACAGCCCCGAGGGCCGAGCGGGCGGGGGCGCCAGCCGGCGTCGCGCCCGGCAGGGTGTCGGTCGTCACTGCTGCGTCCAAGGCGATCCAACCGAGGCGGAAAGGAAGCATGTGCTGTTGCCTTGTGGTGATGTTGGAGGGTCGGGAAAGAAGAATGTCAGCCAGCTTCTCTGATTTGACATCCGGGAGCGGCGGACAGGATCGTCAGCTAAGTTGAATACGCCTCGTCGCGGCAAGCGTTCACCTGGCGCGACGGATCAACATGCTGTTTCCGGTCGGGGTGAGGGCCGGGCAGCGCCAGCTTTCCTGGCGCGCGCCACCTGGACGCCGCATAGGCGCTGCGCGGGCAGATGCGGCGCGGCCCGTGTTCGTCCGCGCCGGAGAATGCCATAGGGTGGACGGCATGGTGAAAGCAGATGCGGCCGGGCCGGTGTTCGACGACGCGTTCCGCGCGCAGCTGCTGAAACTGTTCAGGTGGCGGCGCGACGTCCGCCGTTTCCGTTCGGAGCCTGTGCCCGAAAGTCTCCTGAACCGGCTGCTGGAGTCCGCGTGCCTCGCGCCCTCGGTGGGCTTGAGCGAACCTTGGAGAGTGGTCACGGTCGATGACGCCACGCGCCGGGCCGCCGTGCGGGCCAGCTTTGAGGCATGCAACGCGCTGGCCCTCGCCGCCCAGGCCAAAGGCCCCGCCGCGTCCTACGCCGGCCTCAAGCTCGCCGGCCTTGACGAAGCCCCGTGCCAGTTCGCCGTTTTCGCCGAGCCTGATCCTGTGCAGGGAGGCGGCCTGGGGCGTGCCACGATGCCGGAGACCGCCGCCTACTCGGCGGTCATGGCCGTGCACACGCT
>CAHJXG010000087.1 GCA_903644035.1 Rhodospirillales bacterium | reverse complement strand
CGCACGCCGAGCCATCTTCCCAAACAGACTGTTGTCCTACTTTCGTCCGTCACATGCCTCGTGAATGGGTGAAAGAAGGCCTTGTGGCGGGTTTTCCGCTCATCGCGATTGCGCACATAAGTAAATCCGCTATTGCACCCTCGTCATTACATCAATGGCGGCGTAGAATTCCTTATGGGAGCAACATTACTTATGGCTAACAAGATGCCTTTAGGAATATATGCCGGAAATCCCAATGGGAACGATGCCTCGGCAGAAGCTTCGTTTGACAATACAGTCAACAACATCAGTTCTACTATCGGACAGAGCCCGCAGTTCATCGACACCTTTGTCGATTTCTCGGGAAGCTGGTCGAACATGGTTTCAAGCGCAGGCTGGAACGCCTGGTCGCAGAGCAAGTCCCCGACGGCGCAAGGCCTCACCCCGGTGGTCGCGGTCGGACTTGGCACCAACAGCGATCATGGCCCGGGCACGCTGCAGCAGATCGCCGCCGGCGCGCATGACGACACCTATCGCGGGATCGCCGAGGCGTACCGGGATGCCGGCTACAAGACCATCGACATGCGGATCGGCTGGGAGATGAACGGCGACTACATGCCGTGGTCGATGGGCAACACGTCGGAGAGCGTCGGCCAGTGGCGGGCCGCGTTCGCGCACGTCGCCGACGTGGTGCACGGCGTCTCCGGCATCAAGGTCAACACCGTCTGGAACCCCAACATCGCGAACAACAACAAGATCGACGTCAGGGAAAGCTACGCCGGCGACGACAAGGTCGATATCATCGGCCTCGACATCTACAGCCCGACTTACAAATACGACTCAAGCGTCAGCAATTCTCAGTACTACAACAACCCGAGCGCCAGCCAGTACCATCCCGACGGCGAGGACCCGGCGCAGTGGGGGCTTGCCCAGACCATCGCCATGGCCAAGGCGCATGGCAAGCCGGTCGGGATCGGCGAGACCGGCGTGGGCGTCGGCGACAACACGGACCTGCCGGGAACGATCGCCGCCGACTTCTCGGCGCCGGGCGCCCCGTCGCTCGCCTTCGTCAACGTCTGGGACGTGTGGACCGGCGAGGGCGACTGGCACTTCACCGACGGGCACAACACGGCCGCCGGCAAGGCCTGGGCCGCGGCGTTCGGCGGTGGAAGCAGCAGCAGCGCCCCGGCGCCGGCCAGCGCCGCCGCGAGCGTTCCGGACAGCGCCCCGGCCAGCGCCCCCGTCGTCGTCCCGGCCAGCACGGACACCGGCGCCAGCGTTCCCGTCACCTCGCAGAGCCTCAGCACCTACAGCGGTTCGGTGATCTTCCTGGACCCGAACGGAAACCGGGCCGAAGCCGCCTGGGGTCCGATGGACGTGATGGGAGATGCCGGGCCCGACCTCTATGTCGTGCATCCCGGCGACTCGCAACTGACGGTCGAGAACTTCTCCGCCGACAAGGGCGACGTGCTGAACGTGTCCCCGAGCCTGCAAGGCACGTTCGCGCAGACGCAGGTGAGCGGCGGCACCGTGCTGAGCTTCGCGGGCGACCCCAGCAACACCGGCAACGTGTTCCTGAAGGGCGTCGATTCGATCGACACGTCCAAGATCGCCTGGAACTGAGGGGCGGGCGGCAGCGTCATGCTGCCGCCCAAGCAGCTAGGATGGGCTGACCCTGACGGTGCGGCCGCGAACCAGGGAGCGATCGGCGGTTGGCACGATTGCGTGAGGTAAGCCTTACGCTAACAAAGTTATTTGTGCTTTGTAAGAACGCGGTTAGGGTCGCCTTCATCTACTTAGCCATTGGTTGAAAAAACGATGACGGCGACGACAAAGTTTCCGCTGGGAACCTACGTGTACAACCCAAGCGCGACAGACCCTGCCGCCGAGGCCTGGTTCGAGAACCAATTCAATACGTTCACGCAGGCCATGGGCGCCAAGCCGCTGTTTATGGATGCGTTCACGAACTATTACGCGGACTGGTCGCAGTGGGCGCCGACCATGGACGACACGGCGCGGTCCTGGGCCGCGTCGCCGGTGCTCGCCGGCGTGACGCCCGTGATGAACATCCCGATGGCGACCACCTCGGACTGGAACAACCAGGACCAGGTGTTCAAGGACATCATCGCGGGCAAGCACGACGACGTCTTCGTCGGCCTGATCAACGCCTGGAAGAAGGTCGGCTACGTCACCGTCGACGCCCGCATCGGACCTGAGATGAACGGCACGTTCGAGCCGTGGTACATGGGCAACGACCCCGCCACCGTCGCGGATTTCACCGAGGCCTTCCGGCACATCGCCGACCTCGTGCACGCGATCCCCGGGATCGTCGTGCGGACGGTCTGGAACCCCGCGAACCTCAACTACACCGGCCAGCCGACCTCCTCCGCCTATCCCGGCGACAAGTATGTCGATGTGATCGGGGTCGATACCTACAGCACGGTGTATCCGCCGACGCTGTACGACTGGCACAAGAACGACGGGAGCTACGCCGCCAACATACAGGAGTGGTACGCCGACCCGGTGAACCGGGAGCACTACTGGGCCAATCCCAATGCCACCGAGTGGAACCCGAACGGCTACGACCCGTCGCAATGGGGCATGAAGCAGGCGCTGGCCTTCGCCGTGGCGCACAACAAGTCGATCGGGATCGCCGAGACCGGCGCGGGCGGCGACGGGACCCGGACCGGCCCCGTGGACGACCCCGACTTCCCGAAGTGGCTGTACAGCGTCCTGAGCCTGCCCGGGGCGCCGAAGGTCGACTATGTCAACATCTGGGACATCAACCCCGGCGACGGCGACTGGGAGTTCACCAACGGCAACAAGCCGCTGGAGGCCGCGGCCTGGCGGGAATACTTCGGCGTGCCGGCGACGGAGGGAGACGTGCCCCCCGCAACGCCGCCCGTGGTGGGCGCCGGGTCGGATACGCTCGTGCTCACGGTGGCGGAGGACGCCTATCAGGGCGACGCGCAGTTCACCGTGAGCCTCGACGGCACCCAGCTCGGCGGCGTCCTGACCGCCCAGGCGCGGAACAGCATGGGCGAGGGCCAGGTGTTCAGCTTCGGCGGCAACTGGGGCGCCGCCGGGCCGCACGTCGTCACCGTGTCCTTCCTCAACGACGCCTGGGGCGGCACGGCGGCCACGGACCGCAACCTGTATGTCAAGGCCGTCGCGTTCGACGGCACGGTGCAGCAGACCGACGTGATGCAGAACGCCGCGGGCGCGCAGACCTTCGCGGTCGGCACCGCCGCCACCTCGGTCACCTTCGCCGACAGCGCCGGCGCGCGCCTCCTGACCGCGCTCAAGCCGGGCGCCGCGACCGAATTCGGCACCTGGAGCACGGGCTTCAAGTCCAACATCTATCAGTGGAGCGAGGGCGCCGGCGTCACCGGCATCGGCGCCGATAGCTTCGACACCGTGCAGGCCGCGACCCTGAGCGACGGGTCGGGAAGCTCCTTCAAGCTCAACAACTTCAACGAGGCGAACGTGACCCTGAGCGGCGGCCCGACCGCCGCGGGAAGCGCCGGCATGCTGGAGATCGACAACGCGGCGCGCGGCACGATCGCGTTCGGGTCGGGCAACTACACCACGATGATCAACGCGCGCTCGGCCTCCGCCGACGCGCCGTCCAACGTCTTCCGCGTCAGCATGGGAACAGGGACCGACACGCTCACGCTGAGCGGCGATCCGGGCCGCACCACCGCCACCGTCAACCTGGGGGCGGGAATGGCGGGGATGAGCTTCATCAACGTCCTGGACGCCACGGTGACCGGCGGATCGGGCGCCGCGACGGTGCTGTTCGGCAGCGGCAGCGGCACGGGAACCATCACGGCCGGCAGCGGCACCTTGGCCGTGACCGGAGGGGCCGGGGCGGACCTCTATGCCGTGCATGAGGACATCGGCCTGATGATCATCGAGAACTTCTCGCTCGCCAAGGGCGACGTGCTGCAGGTGGACAAGGCGCTGCAGGCGTCGCTGGCGGAGCAGCAGCAGGGGTCCGGGGTGATGCTTTCGTTCGGCGATGCCAGCCATGGCGTGCTGCTGAAGGGCCTGACGACGCTGGCGCCGGGCAACATCGCCTGGGTCTAGCCCGGCGCCGGGCTGCCAGCTCCTCGCGGGCGATAGGCGTGGGCGTCAGGGCCGCGCCCGGCCTCTGCCCGCTCGAATGGCACGCTCTCTAAGCGGGCATTCGTGGCTTGTGCCACGAGTGCCTGCTTAGGAGCTGTTGGGAGCGCACCATTTTACCTGCCGCGCGTAAACACGCTAAGCAGAATGGTGCTCAGGCCCATCGCGGACAGCAGGCGCGGCCGACGTCAGGGCGCGGCCCGCCGCGGCCGGCGTGACGGGTTGAACGCCGGCCGCATCGGGCGCCGGAACCACGCCGCCTGCTCCGTCCCATGGGCGGCATCGACCCCGGCCGCCGCCGTGCGTGCCCGGCCGCTGGTGGCCTTGTCGATCATGCGGCCCAAGCCGAGCAGCATCCACGGCACGACGATCAGCAGCAGCACGGCGCAACCGAGAACCAACACCATAAAACCCTCCTCCGCCCCATCGGGCATGACATGTCCGTAAACCTGTGGCGCCCGGCCGTTTTGCAAAGTGGAGGCGGAGCTTTCCATCTGACCACCCCCGTCGCCGCGGCCCGGCGGCGCACCTATATCGGACCCATGCCGATCCTGCTCCTGCTGTTCGTCCTGACCTCCATCGCCGCGACCGGGCTGGACCTGGTCCTGCGCGCGCGCCAGGCCGCCCATGTGGCGCGACACCGCGGCGCCGTGCCGCCGGGCTTCGCCGACGCGGTCAGCCTGGCGGAGCACCAGCGCGCCGCCGATTACGAGCGGGCGC
>CAHJXG010000086.1 GCA_903644035.1 Rhodospirillales bacterium | reverse complement strand
GCGAGCTGTACCAGGCGTCGGCGCCCTCCTCCGCGAAGGCGGCAGTGATGCGGGCGACGACGGCCGGGTCGCGCAGCGGCTCGCCGGTGCGGCGCTCCACGAACACCGGGATCGGCACGCCCCAGGCGCGCTGGCGGCTGATGCACCAGTCCGGGCGGCCGGCGACCATGCTGGCGAGCCGGGTGCGCCCGGCCTCCGGCACGAAGGCGATGCGGGCGATCTCCTGCAGCGCCTTGGCGCGGATCGCCTCGGGGCCGTCCATGCGGATGAACCATTGCGGCGTGGCGCGGTAGATCACCGGCGCCTTGCTGCGCCAGGAGTGCGGGTAGGAATGCAGCAGCGTGCCGCGGACCAGCAGGCCACCCGCCGCCTCCATCGCCGCACCCACCGGCGCCGCCGCCTTGAACACGTGCACGCCGGCGAACAGCGGCACCCAAGCGGCGTAGGTCCCGTCCGGCCCGACCGCCTCCGGCACCTCGATGCCGTGGGCGCGGCCGAGCAGGAAGTCCTCCTCCCCATGCGCCGGCGCGATGTGGACGAGGCCGGTGCCCTGGTCGGTCGTGACGTAGTCCGCCGCCAGCAGCGGCGCGTCGTGGTCGTAGCCCTGGCCGCGCAGCGGGTGCGCGCAGGCCAGCCCGGCCAGCTCCGTCCCCTTGTAGACATGCGCCACGTGGTGCGTCGCGATCCCCGCCGCGGCACAGACCTGCGGCAGCAGGGCGAGTGCCACCAGCAGCCGCTCGCCGGGGCGGGCCAGCGAGCCGTCGGCCACGCTGTCCACGTGGACCAGGGCGTAGTCGATCTCGGGACCATAGGCCAAGGCGCGGTTGCCCGGCAGGGTCCAGACGGTCGTGGTCCAGATCACGACCGCGGCGCCGGCCAGCGGACCCGTGCCGTTCAAGATCGGGAAGCGGACGAACACCGTGTCGCTGGTGCGGTCGTGATACTCGATCTCCGCCTCGGCCAGCGCTGTCTTCTCGACCGGGCTCCACATCACGGGGCGCAGGCCGCGATACAGCGCGCCGTTCAGCAGGAACTTGCAGATCTCGCCGGCAATCGCCGCCTCCGACGGGAAGTCCATCGTGGCGTAGCGCCCGGCCCAGTCGCCGACGACGCCCAGCCGCTGGAACTCCTCCGTCTGCACCGCCAGCCAATGCGCGGAGTAGCGCCGGCACTCGTCGCGGAAGTCCAGCACCGGCACCGCGTCCTTGTCGCGGCCCGCCTTGCGGTATTCCTCCTCCACCTTCCACTCGATGGGCAGGCCGTGCGTGTCCCAGCCGGGGATGTAGCCCACGTCCTCGCCCGCCATCCGGTGCGCGCGCATCACCACGTCCTTCAGGATGCGGTTCAGCGCGTGGCCGATATGCAGGTGGCCGTTGGAGTAGATGGGTCCGTCGTGCAGCACGAAGGCCGGGCGGCCCGCCATCGCCGCCTTGGTGCGGTCCCACAGGCCGATGCGGCCCCAGCGCGCCAGCAGGTCCGGCTCCCGCTTCGGCAGGTCGCCGCGCATGGGGAATGGGGTGGCGGGCAGGAACACGGTGGATCGGTAGTCGGGCTGGCTTGTGTCTGGCATCGGGTCTGGTCCAGGTTGCGGAGGGTTCGCGTCGATCATGCCCCGGCGCTCAGGCCGGCCCGTCCATGCGCGTGCTTGAGCAGGCGCGTGCCGGGCAGACCATCAGCAGCTTATGCGGAGCGCGGCCCCGCCGGGTCAAGCGCAGCGACTAGCACGCGGGCCTGCTCCGCGTCCGTAACAATCTGCGCGCGCAGGTCGTCAAACGACGCGAACTTGCGCTCGGCGCGCAGGAAGCCGTGCAGCGCCACCGCGATCTCCTGCCCGTACAGGTCGCCGGCGAAGTCGAACAGGTGCACCTCCAGCCGGCTTTCGGTGTCCTCGTTCACCGTCGGGCGGCGGCCGATGTTGGCGACGCCCGGCACCATGGCGCCATCGGGCAGGCGCACCTGGACGGCATAGACGCCGCGCGCCGGCTCCAGGTGGCGGCCCAGCGGCACGTTGGCTGTGGGAAAGCCGATGGTGCGCCCGCGCTTCTCCCCATGGGTGACGGGTCCGCGCACCGCCCAGGGCCGGCCCAGCTCCGCCGCCGCGCGCTCGGGATAGCCGTCCTGCAGCAGGCGGCGGATTCGGGTCGAGCTGATCGGCCCCTGGGCGTCGGCCAGCGGCGGCACCACGGTGAGGCCGATGCCCAGCGCCTCCGCCCGCGTGGCCAGGAAGGCGATGTCGCCGCCGCGCCGGTGGCCGAACGCGAAGTCCGGGCCGCAGGCCAGGTGGGCCGCCCCCAGGCCACCGTGCAGCACCTCATCCACGAACGCCTCGGCGCTCAGCAGGGAGAAGTCGCGGTCGAACCTCATCTCATAGACGATCTGCACGCCGAAGTCCGCCAGCGCCGCCGCGCGCTCGGCCGAGAGCGTGAGGCGGAACGCCGGGTCGTCGGGGCGGAACAGCTCGCGCGGGTGCGGCTCGAACGTCAGCACGGCGAGTCGCGCGCCGGGC
>CAHJXG010000085.1 GCA_903644035.1 Rhodospirillales bacterium | reverse complement strand
CAGCCAGGCCCGCCGCGTCCCCGGCAGGCGCGGCGCCGCGGCCAGCAGCGCGCCGACGAGATAGCCGACGAAGTTGGCCGAGGCGATCAGGCCCGCCTCGCCCTGGGTCAGCCCCAGCGCCTCGGCCATGGCGGGCAGGATGGGCGTGTAGACGAAGCGGCCCACGCCCATGCCCGCCGCCAGCGCCGCCATACCGCCAAAGGCGAGGGTGATGGGGGCGGCCTCTCCCGCCGATCGCTCCTTCATCAGCGGGCCACCGCGCGGTCAAGGTCGGCTCCCGTGTCCCGGTCCCAGCCGGCGGGGGCGAACGCTGAATGGCGGAGTTGCACGGCGGCGTTCCCCTGACTGCTACGGGAAGCAGCGTAGGCAAGCCAGCCCATCTCGGATAACGGAATCGCCAGATGGGTGCCATCTTGCCCGGAGATGGCCGGGGCCTACTCCGCCGCGAGCGTTTGGACCCGCGCCCTCGAAACGCCCTTCGGCGTTTCGCCCCTTCGGGGACGGATCGCTTCGCGATGGCGCACGAGGTCGAGGAAGGCCGCGAGCGCGCTGGAGGTGTAGGCGTCGTGCCGCCGCACGAACACCGTCTCCACCCGCGCCTCCTCGGGCGGCAGGGGGTGCACGCCGATCCGCCCCTCGCGCACCGCGTCCTCGACCAACGCCCGGGGCAGGAGGGTAATGCCGAGCCCGGCGCCGACGCAGGCGAGGATGGCGTCGAGCGTGCCGAACTCCAGCAGCCGCGGGCCGACCACGCCGCGCCGCGCCAACATGGCCTCCAGCCGCAGCCGGTAGGAGCACCCGGCCCGCAGCACCACAAGGCGCACGTCGCCCCCACGCGCCAGCGCGTCGAGGTCCGCCACGCCCGGCGCGGTGAGGGCGACCAGTTCCTCGCGGAACACCGCCTCGGTTCGCAGCTCCGGGTGCTCCACGGGTCCGCAGACGAAGGCGCCCTCCAAGCGGTGCTCCAGCACGTGCGCGACCAACTCGCAGGTGGTGCCGGTCCGCAAGGTCAGGTTCACCCCCGGGTGCTCGGCGACATACCTGGAGAGCAGCGGAGACAGGCGCATGGCGGCCGTGGTCTCCAGCGATCCCACCAGCAGCGGCCCCGCGGGCGTGCCGTCGTCGCGGGCGGCACGACGGGCGTCGTCCAGCAAGCCACGGACGCGGGCAGCAAAGGGCAGCAGGCGCCGGCCCGCGTCCGTGAGCGTCACGCCGCGGGCGTGGCGCCGGAACAGCGGCGTGCCCAGCCCGTCCTCCAGCGCGCGGACGCGGGCGGTGACGTTGGACTGCACCGTGTTCAGTTCGACCGCGGCCCGCCCCATGCCGCCCAGCCGCGCCACCGCCTCGAACATCCGGAGGTCTCCCGCGTCCATGTTCCCTCTCCTCGTCACGGCCGGCTCACCTGGTGCAGCCTAGTGGAACCCGGTGTGGTGCTTAACCCTGGTTTTCAGGCGAATGTGGCCGCGTCCTCTGAATGCCTCCTGGCCCCGGGGCAACCAACTGCCCGTGCCAATGCGGAGCTAATGTTCCGATTGCGGCCGGATGTTGGCCCTTACCGGCCAGGGTTGAGGCGATCAGCCGGCGGTCAGGTTCCATGGACTGGCTTGTTCCGATGTCACAAGGTCCGTTCAGCACAAGCTTACAGCGGAGAGACAATGGCCATGCTGGGAGTCGCCTGATGGACAGCTGGAACAACGAGGACAAGGTCCGGGTCCGGGCCTATCACCTTTGGGAAGCCGAAGGGCGTCTTGAAGGCCGCGAAGGCGAGTTCTGGGTGCGCGCCCTCCAACTCGAGCAGCAGGAGAGTACTCCTGGCCAAGGAGCCGGTCCGCCAAAGAGGAAACGCGCTGCGGCCGCGAAGTCTTCTCCCGCAAAGCCGGCCAAGGCGGCGTTGCAGCCACCAGAAAGCAAAGAGGCACCGAAACGACGCGCGCGCGTGATCGCTGGAAAGGACGCTACAGGCTCCGCGGCCATGCACATGCAGCCAGCCTCGGCTGAGCGCTCCTAACGGCAGCATTCATCCTCGGCAAGCGGGCTCAAGCGACAAGGGGCATGAACCCCGACCTTTTTTATCCAGCCTGTTCCGGCGGAGGTTAGGGGCCTAATTGCCAACGGCACTGGTGTTGCCCTCGACGCGGGCGTTGCGGAACTCGCGGCCGCTTGGTCTCAAGGCCGGGCATTCTCGATCAGCTTGAGGTCGAGGACGCCCTTCTTGGCCCAGCCCGCGGCGCCGGCGGGCACCTCCGGCCGGAACCGCTCGTAGAGCCGGAAGCCGATCCGGTTCAGCTCCTCGGGCGGCAGCGAGTCTGGCAGCGCCTCCATCGCCCTACGCACGGCCGGCAAGTGCTCGGCAAACGCCTTCTCCACATAGGCGTGGGACGGACGCGGGGCGGCCGGCTTGTCGTGATCGAGCGCATATGCGCTGCCGTTCCGCTCTGCCACGGGCAGGTCGCGGCCGAGCAGGTGCACGGTTCGCTTTGGGGCCGGCTTCGCCGTGTCCCGCAGGTCCCCATCCTCGCGCTTCTCCTCCAGCCCGATTGCGCGGGCCTTGACCCGGGCGCTCGACCCGGCGACGGCGCGGCCCAGCGTGATCGCCGCGTCCGCGTCGTGTCCCAGGCGCTCGGCCACGATCGCCGCCCACAGCGTCAGCACCGGGGCACGGTTGACCCGGATCGCGCTGCGCTGCTCTGCTCTGTCATTCATTCGTCTCCGCTCGTCCAGCCTTCTGCACAACGTCGGTGATAGCGTTTCAGTGCCAAACGGCACGTTCGAAGTGAGCGGGGGCTTTCCCTGCACGTTGTTCCATACCATCTCTCCATCCACGCCGCTGCGCCCGTGCTTTGTCCTGGCCCGCTGGCACTCCTTTTCCGAACCATGAGCACCTCGTTGATGACTTCGAAGACCAATGCTCCGTCCTTGCCACGGGCGGCGTGGCAGGGCGACGCCGTTCTTTGGCAGCACGGGGCCTTTTGCCGCCTGGCTTTGCCACCATCGGCACCAAGGGACAACTTGTGGTGCCGTGAGGCCGGCGGGGCCAGCCTTGCCATGGAAGCTGCAAGCGCCGCCGCAGCCGGTAAGGCCTTGCCGCTGCCGGGAGGCCCGGTGCTGCGCCTGCTCCTCTTGCATGTCTTCACCAAAGCTTTGCGAGGCGGGAGCGCCGCTGTCGAGGTTGGGGAGGACGCGGCAGCCCTCGCGTCGAGCCTTGGGCTGGCCGCGACGCCAAGGCGATTGAGGGAGCTTGCCGAACAAGCCGAGTGCCTGGTCAGGGCGAGACTGCGTGTGGCCGAAGGCAAGGGAGCGCCGCTTTCGGTGCTGGACGCGCGCCGGTCAGGCGCGCGGGGCGGTTCGTCCAGTTGGCGCCCGGCGCTGCACCTGACCGAGCGTTTCTTCGCCAGCCTGCAGGGGAGCGCGGTGGCTTTGGACCGCGGCGTGGTCGCCGCCCTGTCCGGGTCGGCCCTGGCGCTCGATGCCTATGCCTGGCTGGCAGCCACCGTGCCGGAAGCCAGCGCGGACCAGCCGGTGCTGGCCACCTGGCCGGAGCTGCAGCAACGCTTCGGCGAGGGCGGGCAAACCGACGCCGCCGCGTTCAGGAGGGCGTTCTCCAGGAGCCTGGCTGCGGTCGAAGCGGTGTGCCCCACCCTGCGGTTCACGACCGGCCGGGGCGGGGTGGAGGTGCAGGGTACTGCCACGGTGCCGGCGGCCCCGGCTCCGCAGCCGGCACCGTCACAGCTTCCAACGTCGGAGCCGGACACGGCGCCGCCCGAGGTCCCGCCCTCGCCCGCGACGGTGCCGACCCTCATGGACCTGGATGCCCCAAAGCGCGATGCGGCCCCGGCGACGGCGCCTGGGGTTTCAACCACGGAGGCGCCGGACGCTGCTGTTGCCGAGCCGAACGTGCGACCCCAGTCCAACAGGGACCAAGCAATCACGCATCCCACGACAGCCGAAGCGACGCCCAATCCGGAGCAGCAACGCGATGGAGGCCGGATCCGGCTGGCGCCGGGGTTGACCGGCCTCGGGCAGTCGGTGTGGCTGCGCCGCGGCGGGGATCCATCGAACGCCACGTTCGAGGTGACGCCCGGCGGCGACTACAATCCGGCGCGGCGCTCGCTGCTCATCCTCGAGCCGATGGTCCTGCAGGT
>CAHJXG010000084.1 GCA_903644035.1 Rhodospirillales bacterium | reverse complement strand
GTCGCAGCCCTCGCCGGTCGAGGCACAGGCCGGTGCCCGGGAGGCCGACGCCCCACCGCCGCCGGTGCAGCAGGCCAAGCCGGAAGCGCCGGCGCCGAAGCCCGCGGCCATGCCGGTCACGGCGCCGCACCGGCTGGTGCCGAACTCGACGATGCGGAAGGTCATCGCGCGGCGCCTGCTGGAGAGCCACCAGCTCGTGCCGAACTTCTACGTCACGATGGATGTCGAGATCGACGCGCTGCTCAAGCTGCGCGCCGACCTGAACGCCCGGTCGCCGAAGGAGGGACCCGGCGCGTTCAAGCTCTCGGTGAACGACCTGGTGATCAAGGCGGCCGCCGCGGCGCTCCGCCGGGTGCCGAAGGTGAACGCGAGCTACACCGAGGACGCGATGATCGTCTATGACGACATCGACATCAGCGTCGCCGTGTCGATGCCGGACGGGCTGATCACGCCGATCGTGCGCAAGGCCGACCAGAAGGGCTTGTCCGCCATCAGCAACGAGATGAAGGACCTGGGCGCCCGCGCCAAGTCCGGCAAGCTGAAGCCTGAGGAGTTCCAGGGCGGCAGCTTCTCGATCTCCAACCTCGGCATGTTCGGCGTGAAGCAGTTCACGGCCATCATCAACCCGCCGCAGGCCGCCATCCTGGCCGTGGGCGCCGGGGAGAAGCGGCCGGTGGTGAAGGACGGGGCGCTTGCGGTCGCCACGGTGATGACGTGCACGCTGAGTGTCGATCACCGGGTGGCGGACGGGGCGCTCGGCGCCGAATGGATGGCGGTGTTCAAGGGCATCGTCGAGGACCCGCTCAGCCTGATGCTGTAGGTCAGTGCTTTAGGATCGTCTCATGGAAACCAAATTCGATGTCGTGATCGTGGGCGGCGGCCCCGGCGGCTACGTCGCGGCCATCCGCGCCGCGCAGCTTGGCATGAAGGCCGCGGTGGTGGAACGCGAGAACCTCGGCGGCATCTGCCTGAACTGGGGCTGCATCCCGACCAAGACGCTGCTGCGCTCGTCCGAGATCAACCATCTGCTGCACAATCTCGGCGAGTTCGGCTTCACCGCCGACAACGTGAAGTTCGACCTGCCGAAGATCGTGACGCGGTCGCGCAAGGTCGCCAAGCAGTTGGCGGGCGGCGTCGGGCACCTGCTGAAGAAGAACAAGGTGACCGTGTTCGACGGGCTGGCGAAGCTTGCGGGCAAACAGACCCTGGCGGTGACCAAGGACGGCAAGGAGGTGGCGACGCTCACCGCGCCGCATATCATCCTCGCCACCGGCGCGCGGGCGCGGCAGCTGCCGGGGCTGGAGGGCGACGGCAAGCTGATCTGGACCTATCGCGAGGCGATGGTGCCGCCGGCCATGCCGAAGTCGCTGCTGGTGGTCGGCTCCGGCGCCATCGGCATCGAGTTCGCGAGCTTCTACCGCAACATGGGCGCCGAGGTGACGGTGGTCGAGATGCTGGACCGCATCCTGCCGGCCGAGGACGAGGAGATCAGCGCGTTCGCCCGCAAGTCGTTCGAGAAGCAGGGGATCAAGATCCTGACCTCGGCCAAGACGACCAAGGTGCAGAAGAACGGGGACAGCGTGACGGCCACCATCGAGGCCGGGGGCAAGACGCAGGACATCACCGTGGACCGGGTCATCTCCGCCGTGGGCATCGTCGGCAACGTCGAGGACATCGGGCTGGAGGGCACGGGGGTGAAGGTGGAGCGTGGCCACATCGTCATCGACGAGTACTGCCGCACCGGAGAGGCCGGCGTTTACGCCATCGGCGACGTGACCGGCGCACCGTGGCTCGCGCACAAGGCGAGCCATGAGGGCGTGATTTGCGTCGAGAGCATCGCCCGGCAGAACGACGTGAAGCCGCTGAACGTCGGCAACATCCCCGGCTGCACCTACAGCCGGCCGCAGATCGCCTCAGTGGGCATGACGGAGACCCGGGCCAAGGCGGCCGGGCACGAGGTTCGGGTGGGCCGCTTCCCGTTCGTCGGCAACGGCAAGGCGATCTCGATGGGCGAGCCGGAGGGCATGGTGAAGGTCGTGTTCGACAGCAAGTCCGGCGAGCTGCTGGGCGCCCACATGGTCGGCGCCGAGGTGACGGAGATGATCCAGGGCTACGCCGTCGCGCGCACCCTAGAGACGACCGAGGTCGAGCTGATGCATACCGTGTTCCCGCACCCGACGGTCAGCGAGACCATGCATGAGGCGGTGCTGGACGCCTATGGCCGGGCCATTCACTTCTAAGCAGACGTCTCTCAGTCTGCGCACGGGCAACCCTGCTCAGGCTCGCTTGACGGGCGGCCCGGTCCCATCCACCTAAGCGTCTCTATTTCTGTGCCGGGAGGCCGCATGGCGTCGCGTATCATCGTCGATCATCGCCAGGCCATGCCGGGCCTGGGCGTGGCCCGGCATCCGGAAAAGGCGAACCGCCCGGACAACCCGATCCAGCGCAAGCCAGATTGGATCCGGGTCAAGGCGCCGAACCACCCAATCTATCACGAGACCCGGGCGCTGATGCGCGAGAACCGGCTGGTGACGGTCTGCGAGGAGGCAGCCTGTCCCAACATCGGCGAGTGCTGGTCGCAGCGCCACGCGACGATGATGATCATGGGAGACACCTGCACCCGCGCCTGCAGCTTCTGCAACGTGAGGACCGGCCAGCCGGAGGCGCTCGATGCGGACGAGCCGCGCCGGGTGGCGGACGCGGTGGCGAAGCTCGGGCTGCGGCATGTGGTCATCACCTCGGTGGACCGGGACGACCTGCGCGATGGAGGCGCCTCGCATTTCGCGGCGGTCATCCGTGCGCTGCGCAATGCGGCTCCGGACACGACGATCGAGGTGCTGACGCCTGACTTCCTGCGCAAGCCCGGCGGGCTCGAGGTGGTGGCAGAGGCGCGGCCCGACGTGTTCAACCACAACCTGGAGACGGTGCCGCGGCTCTACACGACGATCCGGCCCGGCGCGCGGTACTACCAATCGCTCCGGCTGCTTGACCGGGTGAAGATGGTGGACCCGACGATCTTCACCAAATCCGGGCTGATGCTCGGGCTGGGCGAGCAGCGTGCGGAGGTCATGCAGGTCATGGACGACCTGCGGGTGGCCGACGTCGATTTCCTGACCTTGGGCCAGTATCTGCAGCCCACGGTGAAGCACGCGGCGGTGGACCGCTTCGTGCCGCCGGACGAGTTTTCGGATTATGCCGCGATGGCGCGTGCGAAGGGGTTCCTGATGGTAAGCGCCACGCCTCTGACCCGCAGCTCCTACCATGCGGACGCGGATTTCGCGCAGTTGCGCGCCGCCCGTGCGAAGCAGCTCGCGCTCGTGGCCGCATAGCCGTGCCGACCCATGCCGAGCACAAGGTGCTGCCATACAGCCCGGAGCAGATGTTCGATCTGGTGGCGGATGTCGGCAAGTATCCGACCTTCCTGCCCTGGTGCGCCGGGGCGCGGGTGAAATCCCATACCGAGACGCAGCTTGTCGCCGACCTCACCATCGGGTTCGGGCCGTTCCGCGAGAGCTTCACGAGCCGGGTCGAGCTGGACCGGCCGCGGCAAATCCAGGTCAAGTACGAGAACGGGCCATTCCGTTACCTGAACAACCAGTGGACGTTCGAGCCGAACCCCAAGGGCTGCAACGTCAAGTTCTACGTCGATTTCGAGTTCAGGAGCCGTATGCTGCAAGCCGCCATCGGCGTCGTGTTCAACAACGCCGTGCGACTGATGGTCAATGCATTCCTGAAACGTGCGCGGGAGGTTTATGGCGCGCCCGCCGCAACGATTGCCGTGACGCCCGCGACGGTGCCGGCAAAGTCATGACCTACGCGCCCCCGCGGTTCGACCCCACCGTTCCGGTGCGGGTCAACCTGTATTCGGACACCCAGACGAAGCCGAGCCGGGCGATGAAGCAGGCGATGATGGAGGCGGAGGTCGGGGACGAGCAGCATGGCTCCGATCCCACCGTCCTGGCGCTGTGTGACCGCATGGCGGCGCTGCTGGGCAAGGAGGCGGCGATCTTCCTGCCCTCCGGGACCATGTGCAACCAGGTTGCCATCCTGGTCCAATGCCGGGCGGGTGACGAGATCCTGGCGCACCACACCGCGCACATCGCGACGTCGGAGGGCGGCGCGCCCTGGGCACTGGCGGGCGTGCAGGTGTCGCCGCTTCATGGAAACAATGGCATGTTCCCGGCGGATGCGCTGGCCGCTGCCATCCGTCCGGTGTCCCGTTACTCGCCGACCCAACGCATGGTGGAGGTCGAGCAGACCGCGAACTTCGGCGGCGGCGCGGTATGGCCCTTGGAGACCCTGAACGAGGTCGCGGCGGCCGCCCATGCGCATGGGATGGTGACGCACATGGACGGCGCGCGGCTGATGAACGCCGTGGTGGCGGCCGGGGTACCGGCAGCGGAGATGGTGGCCGGCTACGACACGGTGTGGCTCGATTTCACCAAGGGCCTCGGCGCGCCGCTGGGCGCGGTGCTGGCGGGATCGTCCGAGTTCATCGACGCGGCCTGGCGCTGGAAGCAGCGGCTGGGCGGCTCGATGCGGCAGGGGGGCATCTGCGCGGCGGCGTGCCTGTATGCGCTGGACCACAACGTCGACCGGCTGGCGGAAGACCATGAGAACGCGCGGGTGCTGGCACGCAGCCTGGCGCAGATCGAAGGACTGTCGGTCGAGCAGCCGGAGACCAACCTGGTGTTCTTCGACACTCGGGGAGCGGGGATGACGGCGGAGGAGCTTGCGGACCGGGTGCGGCGGGCTGGAGTGCTG
>CAHJXG010000083.1 GCA_903644035.1 Rhodospirillales bacterium | reverse complement strand
GCCGAGAACATCTATCTCGGCGCCGAGCCGGCGCGAGGCGGCCGGATCGACCGCCGCGCGATGCGCGAGGGGTGCCGCCCGGTGCTGGAGCGGCTCGGCGCGCCGTTCGGCCCCGACACCACGGTGGGCGGCCTGTCCATCGCCGAGCGCCAGCTGGTCGAGATCGCCCGCGCGCTCCATGCGCAGTCGAAGATCCTGGTGCTGGACGAGCCGACCACGGCGCTGTCGTCGCGGGAAACCGACCGGCTGTTCGCGCTGGTGCGCCAGCTCCGCGCCGATGGCATCGCGCTGATCTACATCAGCCACCGCATGGCGGAGGTGTACGAGCTGGCCGACCGCGTGTCCGTGCTGCGGGACGGCGGCTACGTCGGCACGCTCACCCGCGACGCGCTCAGCGCCGAGGCGCTGGTGAAGATGATGGTCGGCCGCGACCTGTCGAGCTTCTACACCAAGACCCACGACCCCCACGGCAGCCGCGGCCCGGTCATCCTGGACGTGCAGGGCATCACCGACGGCGGGCGGCGGGTGAAGCCGTGCAGCCTCCAATTGCATCAGGGCGAGGTGCTGGGCATCGCCGGGCTGGTCGGCTCCGGACGGACGGAGCTGGCCCGGCTGATTTACGGCGCGGACCCCAAGACGGGGGGCAAGGTGGCGCTGAACGGCAGCGTGCTGGCCGTGCGCGGGCCGGAGGACGCGCTGGCCGCCGGCATCGCCTACCTGACCGAGGACCGCAAGGCGCTGGGGCTGTTCCTCGATCTCCCGTGCGGCACCAACATCAACCTCGGCGTGATCGGGCGTGACGCCAGGCGCGGCGGCGTCCTCGACCTTCCGGCCGGGCGGCGGCGGGCGGCGGATGCCTTCAAGGCGCTGCGCGTCCGCGCGGCCAGCCCGGCGGTCACGGTGGGCAGCCTGTCCGGCGGCAACCAGCAGAAGGTGCTGCTGTCGCGCTGGCTGGAGACCGGGCCGAAGGTGCTGATCCTCGACGAGCCGACCCGCGGCGTCGACATCGGCGCGAAATCGGAGATCTACCGAATCATCGACGAGCTGGCGCAGCGCGGCATCGGCGTCATCGTCATCTCAAGCGAGCTGCCGGAGATCATCGGCACCTGCGACCGCGTCCTCGTGATGCGCGAGGGGTTCATCGCCGGCGAGGTCGGCGGACCCGGCGGCGCGCCGATCACCCAGGAGAACATCATGGCCTACGGCGCCGGCGCGGCCGCATAATCAGAGGGAGGAACCCGACATGTCCGACGTGAACGAGAAGTCCGCCACGGTCGCCGTGCCCGCCAGCCCCGCCGCGACGACCGCCACGGCGACCGGGAGCGCCGGTCTGTCGTCGCGCCAGGTGCAGATCCGTGGCGTCATCCAGGCGATCGGGATGCTGCCGGTGCTGATCATCCTGGCGATCGCCTTCCACTACCTGGGCGAGGAGCGGTTCCTGACCGGGCAGAACCTGTCCATCGTGGCGCAGCAGGCTGCGATCAACTGCGTGCTCGGCGCCGGCATGACCTTCGTGATCCTGACCGGCGGCATCGACCTGTCGGTGGGCTCCATGCTGGCGGCGTCGGCGATGTCGGCGCTGATCGTCTCGCTGGTGCCGGGCTTCGGCCTGCTCGGCGTGCCGGCGGCGCTGCTGACCGGGCTGTTCTTCGGCCTGCTGAACGGCAGCCTCGTGGCGTTCGCCGGGCTGCCGCCGTTCATCGTGACGCTCGGCTCGCTGACCGCGGTGCGGGGCTTGGCACGGCTGATGGGCGGCGACTCGACCATCTTCAACCCCGACCTGTCATTCGCCGCCATCGGCAACGCGACCATCCCGATCACGGCCGGCTTCGGCATCCCCGTGCTGGCGATCATCGCCCTCGTCGTGATCGTGGCGTCCTGGTTCGTGCTGCGCCGCACCGTGCTGGGCGTGTGGATCTACGCGGTCGGCGGCAACCCGGCGGCGGCGCGGCTGTCGGGCATCAAGGTCTGGCGCATCCTGCTGTTCGTCTACGCCGTGTCCGGCCTGCTCGCGGGCCTGGGCGGCGTGATGTCGGCGGCCCGGCTGTTCGCCGCGAACGGCCTGCAGCTCGGCCAGAGCTACGAGCTGGACGCCATCGCCGCCGTCATCCTCGGCGGCACCAGCTTCGTCGGCGGCATCGGCTCGATCTGGGGCACGCTGATCGGCGCGCTGATCATCGCCGTGCTGTCGAACGGCTTGACCTTGCTGGGCGTCTCCGACATCTGGCAGTTCATCGTCAAGGGACTGGTGATCATCGGCGCCGTGGCGCTCGACCGCGCCCGGCTGCAGGGCAACGCCCGCACCTGATCCACGTCTGCGCCGGCGGGGATCGCCCACCCGCCGGCCCGCTCATCAACAGGGCTGGGAGGTTACGCTTGATGTTGAGAACCCTGCTGCTGGCCGGCGCGGCCCTGGCGCTCGCGTCCGGTGCCGCGTCCGCCAAGGACCTCAAGGCGGTCGGCGTCACCGTCGGCTCGCTTGGCAACCCGTATTTCGTGAACGTCGGCAAGGGCGTGACCGACGCGGTGCGCGAGTTCAACCCGCAGGCCAAGGTGACGATCTCCTCGGCCGACTACGACCTGAACAAGCAGTTCACCCAGATCGACAACTTCATCTCGGCAGGCGTGGACCTGATCCTGGTCAACGCCGCCGACCCCCGGGCCATAGCACCTGCGATCAAGCGGGCGCAGGCGGCGGGCATCACCGTGGTGGGCGTCGATGTCGCGGCGGCGGGCGCGGACGCCACCGTGCAGACCGACAACGCCCTGGCCGGCGAGATCGCCTGCAAGTTCATGGCGGACGCCATCGGCGGCAAGGGCAACGTGGTGATCGAGAACGGGCCGCAGGTGTCGGCGGTGATCGACCGGGTGAACGGCTGCAAGAAGGTGCTGGGCGGCTTTCCCGACATCAAGCTGCTGTCGTCCGACCAGGACGGCAAGGGATCGCGCGACGGCGGGCTGACCGTGATGCAGGGCTTCCTCACCCGTTTCCCCAGCATCCAGGGCGTGTTCACCATCAACGATCCCCAGGCCATCGGCAGCGACCTCGCGGCCAAGCAGCTCAACCGGACCGGAATCGTCATCACCTCGGTTGACGGGGCGCCCGACATCGTGGGCGCGCTGAAGGGCCAGACGCAGATCCAGGCGTCGGCGAGCCAGGACCCCTACGCGATGGGCAAGCTCGCCGTGAAGACCGGCCTTGACATCATGAACGGCAAGAAGCCGGAGAACCCGATGATCCTGATGACGCCGCAGCTCGTCACCCGGGAGAACGTCGGCAGCTACGGGGGCTGGACGCACTGACGGCCGGGACCGCGGGCTGCGCCGGGTGGCGCGGCCCGCGCCAGGGATCACCGGCTCAGCTCGCGGGTCATCTCGTCGAGGCCGCCCGGCGTCAGCGGATACATCCGGTCCTCCATCAGGTGCCGCACCATGCCGACCGACTGGGTGAATCCCCACTCGGCGCGCGGCACCGGGTTGAGCCAGGCGCTGCGCCGCCAGTGCCCGAGCAGCCGCGCCATCCAGGCGGCGCCCGGCTCGTCGTTCCAGTGCTCGACGCTGCCGCCGGGGGAGGCGATCTCGTAGGGGCTCATGGTCGCGTCGCCCACGAAGATCGCGCGGTAGTCGGGTCCGTAGGTGCGGATCACCTGCTCGGTCGGGATCGTGGCGTCGCGGCGGCGCGCGTTGTGCTGCCAGACGCGCTCGTAGGGGCAGTTGTGGAAGTAGTAGAACGCCAGGTGCTTGAACTCGCTGCGCGCGGCGGAGAACAGCTCTTCCGATGCGCGAACATGGTCGTCCATCGAGCCGCCGACATCGAGGAACAGCAGCACCTTCACCGCGTTGTGCCGCTCTGGCACCATCTTAAGGTCCAGTGACCCGGCGTTCTGCGCCGTGGCGCGGATGGTGCCGGGCATGTCCAGCTCGGTCGCCGCGCCCTCCCGCGCGAACCGCCGCAGCCGGCGCAGCGCCAGCTTGATGTTGCGCGTGCCCAGCTCCACGCCGTCGTCGAGGTCGCGGAACTCCCGCTTGTCCCACACCTTCGCCGCCCGGCGGTGGCGGCTTGTGTCCTGGCCGATCCGCACCCCCTCCGGGTTGTAGCCATAGGCGCCGAAGGGCGAGGTGCCGGCGGTGCCGATCCACTTGCTGCCGCCCTGGTGCCGCCCCTGCTGCTCGGCCAGGCGCTGGCGCAGCGTCTCCATCAGCGTGTCGAACCCGCCCAGCGCCTCGACCTGCGCCCGCTCCTCCGGCGTCAGGTGCTTCTCCGCCATCCGGCGCAGCCACTCCTCGGGCAGGGCGCGCGGCGCGGTCCCGCCATCCTCGCCCTCTGCCGGCGCTTCCAGCCCTCGGAACACCTGGCCGAACACGCGGTCGAACCGGTCGAGGTGCCGCTCGTCCTTCACCAGCGCGCTCCTGCTCAGGTAGTAGAAGTCCTCCACGCTGTAATCGGCGACGCCTGCCCGCATCGCGCCGAGCAGGGTCAGGTACTCGGTGACGGACGCCGGCACGCCCGCGTCCCGCAAGGCGAAGACGAACTGCGCGAACACGTCAGCCGCCGCGGCGGTTCAGGAACGCCAGCCGCTCGAACAGGTGCACGTCCTGCTCGTTCTTCAGCAGCGCCCCGTGCAGCGGCGGGATCACCAGCTTGGCGTCCTGGCTGCGCAGCGCCTCGGCCGGCAGGTCCTCGATCATCAGCAGCTTGAGCCAGTCCAGCAGCTCGGAGGTCGCCGGCTTCTTTCTCAGGCCCGGCACGTCGCGCACCTGGAAGAACACGGTCAGCGCCTCCCGCGCCAGGTCGCGCTGCAGGCCCGGGTAGTGCGCCTCGACGATCCGCTCCATCGTCGGGCGGTCGGGGAAGCGGATGTAGTGGAAGAAGCAGCGGCGCAGGAAGGCGTCCGGCAGCTCCTTCTCGTTGTTGGAGGTGATGATGACCACGGGGCGGTGCTTGGCAGCTATGGTCTGCCGGGTCTCGTAGACGAAGAACTGCATGCGGTCGAGTTCGAGCAGCAGGTCGTTCGGGAACTCGATGTCGGCCTTGTCGATCTCGTCGATCAGCACGACCTGCGGCCGGTCCGCCTCGAAGGCGTCCCACAGCTTGCCGCGGACGATGTAGTTGGCGATGTCCGCCACCTTGGGGTCGCCCAGCTGGCTGTCGCGCAGGCGGGACACGGCGTCGTACTCGTACAGCCCCTGCTGCGCCTTGGTGGTGGACTTCACGTGCCATTCCACCAGCGGGTGGCCGAGCGCCGCCGCGACCTCGTGCGCCAGCACGGTCTTGCCGGTGCCGGGTTCGCCCTTCACCAGCAAGGGGCGCTGCAGCGCCACTGCGGCGTTGACCGCGACTTCGAGGTCGCGGGAGGCGATGTAGCGTTCGGTGCTCTTGAAGCCGCTCACTCGTGGGTTCCTCTACAGGGTTCGGCGGGCAAACGCCCAGATCGCGAAGGCGTGGTGCAGCGCCGTGTCCTTCAATGCGTCGAACCGTCCAGCAGCGCCCCCGTGCCCGGCGCCCATGTTGGTCCGCAGCAGCACCGGGTGGCCGCCGGTCGTCGCCTCCCGCAGACGCGCGACCCACTTCGCGGGTTCCCAGTACGTCACCCGCGGGTCCGACAGGCCCGCGGTGGCGAGCATCGCCGGGTAGGGCCGGGGGGCCACGTTGTCGTAGGGCGAGTAGGCGGCGATGGCGTCATAGGCGGCCGGGTCCTCGATGGGGTTGCCCCATTCCGGCCACTCCGGCGGGGTGAGCGGCAGGCTGGTGTCGGACATGGTGTTCAGCACGTCGACGAACGGCACCGCGGCGACGATGCCGGCCCACAGGTCCGGCCGCATGTTGGCGACGGCGCCCACCAGCAGGCCGCCCGCGGACCCGCCCATCGCCACGATGCCGCCGCGCTGCCCCAGGCCCTGGTTCGCCAGGTGCTCGGCCACCGCGATGAAGTCGGTGAACGTGTTCGGCTTGCGTGCCCCGCGCCCGTCGAGGAACCAGCCCCAGCCCTTCTCCGACCCGCCGCGCACGTGCGCCGTGGCCCAGATCCAGCCGCGGTCCACCAGGCTGAGGCTGCGGATGGAGAAGGACGGCTCCATCGCCATCCCGTAGGAGCCGTATCCATAGAGCAGCAGCGGCGCCGACCCGTCCGCAGGCGTGTCGCGGCGCATCAGCACGGTGACGGGGACCAGAGCCCCGTCGGGCGCGCGGGCGTGCAGGCGGCGGGCGACGTATTGGGCGGGGTCGTGGCCGGACGGGATCTCCTGCGTCTTGCGGAGCGTCGCGGCGTGGCTGTCCATGTCGAAGTCGAACCACCGGCGCGGCGTGGTGGGCGACTCGTAGGTGTAGCGCAGGGTCGCCGTGTCGTATTCGAGGCCGCCGCCCAGGCGCAGCACGTACGCCTCCTCGTCCACCGCGATCACGTGCTCCTGCCCGGTGTCCCGGCTGGTGACCACGATGCGGTTGTTGGCGTCCAGCCGCTCCAGCCGCGCGAAGTGCCCGGCATAGGCGGCGGTGCCGACGATGAGGCGCCCCGGCTCATGCGCGACCCAGTCCTGCCAATGCGCCCGGCCCGGCGTCGCCTCCGGCGCGCTCACCAGCTTGAAGTCCACGGCGCCGTCCGCGTCGGTGCGGATGATGAGGCGGCCGTCCCAGTGCTCGACATCGTAGCGCACCCCGACCTGGCGCCGCTCGACCAGGCACGGCGCCGCCGCCGGGTCGCCGGCGGGGATCAGCCAGGCCTCGCTGGTCTGCTGGTCGCCGCAGGAGATCACCAGGTAAGCCCGCGACGCGGTGCGCCCAATACGCAGGAAGAAGCCGGGGTCCGGCTCCGCATACACCAGCACGTCGTCGGCGGGACCGCCCGGCACCGGGCGGCGGTAGATGCGCGAGGGACGCCCATGCTCGTCGCGGAAGGTCCAGAACAGCCAGGCGGCGTCGGCGGACCAGGCGAAGTTGCCGGTGCAGTCCTCGACCGCGTCGGGCAGCAGCGCGCCGGTTGCCAGGTCCTTGACGCGGACGCGGTACACCTCGGACCCCTGGGTGTCCTCGGCGTAGGCGAACAGGGCGTGGTCCGGGCTGTGGCGCGCGGCGGCAAGCGCGTAGTAGGGATGGCCCTGCGCCAGCGCGGCGGCGTCCACCAATACCTGCTCGCCGTCCGCCTGGCCGCGCGGCCTCCTGGCGTGCACCGGGTACTGCGCGCCGGGCTCGTAGCGCGCGTAGTACTCCCAGGGGCCGTCCGGGCTGGGGAGGCTCGCCTCGTCCGGCTTCATGCGGCCCCTGATCTCGCCGATGATCTCCTGCTGCAGCGCCTCGGTGTCCGCCATCACGGCGGCGGCGTAGGCGTTCTCGGCCTCCAGGTGGGCGCGGATGTCGGCCCGCAGCGCCGCGGGGTCGTGCAGCACCTGCTGCCAATTCGCGTCCTTCATCCAGGCGTAGTCGTCGGTGCGGACGCGGCCGAGCTGCTCGATGCGCTGCGGCGCCTTGCGGATGGCGGGCGGGGATGGGGTCATGCGCTCCATCAGAGTGTCGGACGGCCAGGCCCGTCAAGCAGGGCGCGCGGCGTGGACAGCGGCCCGGGCCGGGCGTACACTCATGGCGCATTCGGTTGCGGCCGCCGGTCCGCAAGGCGGCGCGGAACAGGGAGGATCTGACGATGACCGACCACCTCAGCCCGGAGGACGCGCGCAGGCGCCTCATCAAGCGGTCCGACATGGTGGCGTGCAAGGTCGCCTTCATCGACTGCAAGATGCCGGGGTCGGAGCGCAAGGAGAACTACGCGCTGGTCGGGCCGGGCGTCACCCAGTCGCACGACCAGGTGGTGAACCTGACCGAGGCGCACGGCTTCAGCCTGGGCGTCGCCGCGATGCCGCCGGGCACGGTGAACAACCTGCACGTCCACTTCACGGCCGAGGTGTTCATGATCCAGCGCGGCACCTGGACCTTCCGCTGGGGCGCGGACGGCAAGGACGGCGAGATCCAGGGCGGACCCGGCGACGTCGTGTCCGTCCCCACCTGGATCTTCCGCGGCTTCACCAACACCGGCGCGGAGGACGGCTGGATCTTCACCGCACTCGGCGGCGACGACACCGGGGGAATCATCTGGCACCCCTCCATCCTGGAGACCGCCGCGCAGTACGGCCTGCTGCTGACCCGGGACAACATGCTGGTCGACACCGACGCGGGCGGACCCCGGCCATCGGCCGACGCGCTGATGCCCGCGCTCAGCCGCGAGCAGATCGGCACCCTGCCGCGCTACACCGAGGCGGAGATGGCGCGCCGGGTCGTGACGGCGGAGGCGCGGGCCTGGTCCGGACGCGCCCTGCTGGATTCCTGCCTGCCGGGCCACGCGAGCGAGCTGGCGCCGGTGATCGGCCACGGCATGACCGAGGACCGGGAGCACGCCGCCCCCATCGGCAACCCGCACGGCTTCTCCATCGAGTGGCTGCGCGTGGGCCCTGGCAACCGGGTGGGACGGCACCGCCTGGCGGAGAAGCAGGTCATCATCGTGTTCTCCGGCGCGCTCGACATCGTGCTGAACGAACCCGGCGACGAGACGGTGATGCGGGTCGAGGCGGGCGAGTGCTTCTCCGCGCCCGGCGGCGCGTGGCGCAGCCTGGTGGCCGCGGGGGACGGCCCCGTGGAGGCCACGCTGGTCACCAGCGGCGACCATCGCAAGCGCCCGGCCTGGGCGCCCGAGATCGTGCGCGACGCCATGGCGCAGGGTTACGGCATCGACCATGACGGCCACGTCGCCCCGCTCGCCCTGCTGCCGCCGCCGACGCGGGCGGCGGTCACGGCGCTGATGACGCAGATCGCCGCAGAGTGAGGCCGCACGCGCCCTGCCTGCCATGACGCCCGCCACAAGCGGCCGGTTCGACACGGTCGTCATCGGGCTGGGCGCGGTGGGCAGCGCCTGCCTGCTGCAGCTTGCCCGGGGCGGCCAGCGCGTGCTGGGCCTCGACCGCTACGACCCGCCGCACGCCTGGGGATCGAGCCACGGCGGGACGCGCCTGACCCGCTGCGCCGTGGGCGAGGGGGAGGCCTACGTGCCGCTCGTGGTCCGGTCGCACGAGATCTGGCGGGAGCTGGAGGAGGAAACCGGGGCCGAGCTGCTGACGCAATGCGGGATGCTGATCCTCGACGGCGCGTCCGCCGCGGCCTGCTACCACGGCAAGGGCGACTTCCTCGGCCGCACGGTCGCCGCCGCCAGGCGGTTCGCCATCCCACATGAGGTGCTCGACGCCGCCGCTGTGATGCGCCGCTTCCCGCAGCTCCGCCTGCGCGGCGACGAGACCGGCTACTTCGAGCCGGGCGGCGGCTTCATCCGGCCCGAAGCGTGCGTCGAAGCCCAGCTCGCCCTGGCGCGGCGGCACGGCGCCGTCATGCGCACCGGGACGCGGGTGGCCCGCATCGAGCGCGACGGCGGGGGCGTCTGCGTCGTCGCCGAGAACGGCG
>CAHJXG010000082.1 GCA_903644035.1 Rhodospirillales bacterium | reverse complement strand
GGCGGGCCGGACGTTGCCGCCCAGCACGAAGGGCGGGTAGTTGCGCGCCGCCGCATCCAGCCCCGGGGATTGTGCCATGGCGGGCGTGGCGAATGAGAGGGCCAGGCACGTCGCGGCGATGCGAATCAAAGCAGCCTCCATGAATCCGCGCCCATAAAGCCAGGCTGCGCCCCGGAAAGGCAATGCCGGGCCGCCAGCCGCCGCCACGACAGCCTTGATCCGGATAGGCTAGAGGGGTATGCTTCTTAATGCACACCGTCCGCGAGAAGCAGAAGCTCCTGGCCCGGGTCAGGCGCATGAAGGGCCAGGTCGAGGCGATCGAGCGCGCCTTGGACAGCGAGGCCGGCTGCGGCCAGGTGCTGCACCTCATCGCCGGCGTGCGGGGCGCGATGGCCGGGCTGATGGCGGAGGTGGTCGAGGACCATGTGCGCAGTCACCTCGTGGATGCCGCCGCTCACCCGGACGCCCTGCAGCAGGACGCGGTCGAGCAGCTGCTCGACGTCGTGCGCAGCTATCTGAAGTAGGAGCCGCAACGATGCCCGATGACCTGAAGCCGGGCGGCGCCGGCCACTCCCACATGTTCCTGGGCGAGGAGCATGAGTCGTCCGAGCGGCGGACCTGGGCGGTGATCTGGCTGTGCGGGGCGATGATGGCGCTGGAGATCGTCGGCGGCCTGGCGTTCGGCTCCATCGCCCTGGTCGCGGACGGCCTGCACATGTCCACCCATGCGGGGGCGCTGCTGCTGGCGGCGCTGGCCTACCGCTACGCCCGGCGGCACGCGGACGATGCGCGCTTCACCTTCGGCACCGGCAAGCTGGGCGACCTCGCGGGCTTCACCTCGGCCGTCATCCTGGCGATGATCGCCCTGCTGATCGGCTACGAATCGCTGGCCCGGCTGTGGGCACCAGTGCCGATCGACTTCGCCGAGGCGATCCCTATCGCCTGCCTCGGCCTCGCCGTGAACATCGGCTCGGTCTGGCTGCTCGGCGGCGGGCATCACGGCCATGCGCATCATGGGCATGAGCATCATGGGCATCATGGGCATGGGCACCATGCGCATGACGACGGGCATCACATCGAGCCGGCGGACGGCTCCCTGCACCGGGACAACAACATGCGCGCCGCGGTGGTCCACGTGGTCGCGGACGCGGCGGTGTCGGTGCTCGTGATCGCCGGGCTGCTGCTGGCGCGCGGGTTCGGCTGGCACTGGATGGACCCCTTGGCAGGCCTCGTCGGCGCCGGCGTCATCGCGTCCTGGGCCTACGGGCTGGTGCGCGACACCGGCGGCATCCTGCTCGACATGACCCCCGACCGCGGCACGGCGGAGGGCGTGCGCGCGGCCATCGAGGCCGAGGGGGACCGCCTGACCGACCTGCATGTGTGGCGATTGGGGCCGGGCCATCTCGGCGCCATCGTCTCCGTGGCGACGGCGAGCGGCCGGACCGCGAGCTTCTACCGCGAACGGCTCGCCCGGTTCCGCTCGCTTTCCCACCTCACCATCGAGGTCGAGCAGCAGGAATAGGTCTCAGCCTTCCATGAGTGACAATGCGGTTGCGGGCTACATACAATAGTCTGAGAACAGCAGAGCCTGCTGTTTCACAAGACGCAGTTTGATCCTATAGCGTGCGTCTTCACGACGTTGGTCCGAGTTCTTCGGCCCGATCATTGCAAATTACTTTGCACAATCAACATTCATACTGAGTTCTGCAAATGCTCTCCGCGACAGCGAACAACCTTGTACGATCCGTCGGGGCCAGCGGCAACCAGTCCATCGACGGCATCCTCGATGGCAGCGCCTGGACCGCCACGACGCTCGACTACAGCGCGCCCATTTCGCCCGCCTACGAGGCCAGCGATTCAGAGGCGGCCCAGGGATTCCGCAGCATCTCTCCCGCCCAGAAGGCCGTGGCGGACTGCACGCTGACCGGCACCACGGCCCTGCCGGGCCAACCCGTCACCCGGCTCGGCTCGGTGTCGTCGTTCACCAACGAGACGTTCACGGACGTGGGCACCGGGCCGGCGGCCATCATGCTGGCGTCGTCCAGCGCCCCCGCCACGTCGGAGACCTACACGCCGGGACCCGGCGTCCAGAGCGGCGACGTCTGGTTCGGCCAGGCGTTCGACGCCGACCCCACCCTGGACCTGCGCACCCCGGCGCGCGGCAACTACGCCTACTTCAGCGTCGTCCACGAGCTTGGCCACGCGCTCGGCCTCAAGCACGGCAACGAGGCCGGCGGGGTGGCGAACGTGACCCTGCCGCCCGCCACCGATGACGTCGAGTACAGCATCATGACCTACGCGAGCTACATCGGCTCGCCGGGCCAGTACGACACGTGCGGGCCGGACAGCCGTCCGCAGACGTTCATGATGGATGACATCGCGGCGCTGCAGTACCTCTACGGCGCGAACTTCTCGGCGGTCGGCCCGACGACCTATCGCTGGGACCCGGCCACCGGCGAAACCTTCATCAACGGCGTCGGCCAGGGCAGGCCGGGCGGCAACAAGCTGTTCCAGACGATCTGGAACGGCGACGGCCAGGAGGCCACGTACGACTTCTCCCCTTACACCGCGGGCGTGCAGGTCAACCTGAACCCCGGTGCGTCCTCGGTCACGTCGGCCACGCAGCTCGCCGACCTCGGCCCCGGGATCACCGCCAAGGGCAACGTCTATAATGCGCTGCAATACCAGGGCGACCCGCGTTCCCTGATCGCCAACGCCTTTGGCGGCAGCGGCAACGACACAATCGCCGGTAACGCCGCGGACAACCTTCTCAAGGGCGGGCTGGGCACCAACGCCATCGACGGCGGCGGAGGCAGCAACACGGCGCTCTATGACGTGACCCGGCAAGGCGCGGCCATCAGCATGGCCGGCGACGGCACGATCCAGGTCGCTTTCCAGGGTGGCCAGGACAGCCTGCGCAACATCCAGGCCCTGCACTTCAGCGACGAGACGCTCGCGACCGCAAGCCTGCCGTGGCTCGCCTACACCGCCACGGCCAGCGGCAGCGCCGGTATGGTCGCGATGGACGACCCCGGCGCCGGCGCTCCCGCCTACCTCCAGGCGCAGTTCATCAACGCGGGCGCGGCCGGCGAGGCGATGAGCACCCAGGCGCCGAACGTCTTCATCCGCGGCGGCAGCGGCGACGACGCGATCCAGGTGTCGAGCGGCCGGAACGTGCTGGACGGCGGACTAGGCTCCAACTTCCTGATCGGCGGCACCGGCACCGACACGTTCTTCACCGACGCCCGCGCGCCGGGAGCCGTCTGGAACACGATCCGCGGCCTGCACGCGGGCGACGCCGCCACGCTGTGGGGCTTCGCGCCCGGCGTGAGCAGCTTCCGGTGGGAGAGCGGCGTTGCCGGCGTGGCCGGCTTCCAGGGCGCGACGCTGCGCGCCAGCATCGCCGGCGGGACGGGCGTCGATGCCAGCATCACCTTCGCCGGCCTCAGCGTGCAGCAGGCCCAGGGCCTGCAGATCACGACCGGGACCCAGCCCGGCGGCAGCTACCTCTCCATCTACGATCCCGGCGTCTGAGGCGCTGGCGGCGCCTGGTTGCTCAAGCCGCGCTTGACGCGGGCGGCCAGGCGTGCGGGATGCCGCGGCAATGGCGGCCCCCCGATGACATCCCTGATCGGCATCGACTTCGGCACCACCAACAGCGTGGTCGCCGTGCTGGGCGACGACGGCGCGGTGCGGACGCGGCGCTTCGACAGCGTCGCCGGGCCGCTCGACGTGTTCCGCTCGGTGCTGTGCTTCTGGACCGGCGGCCCACCCGCCCGCACGGTCCAGCACGCGGCCGGCCCGGCGGCCATCGAGGCCTACCTCGACGACCCGCTCGACAGCCGGCTGATCATGTCGCTCAAGACCTACCTGGCGCAGCGCAGCTTCACCCGCACCCAGGTGCACAACCGCCCGTTCACGCTGGAGCAGATGGTCGCGCTGTTCCTGCGCGCGCTGCTGGACGGCATGGACCTCGCGGGCGCCCGGATCGTCGCCGGGCGCCCGGTGCGGTTCGCGGGCGACCAGGCCGACGACGCGCTGG